>JAURBX010000115.1 GCA_030828745.1 Flavobacteriaceae bacterium
ACATATCCTCCAGGTCCTGAACCAATAACGGCAACATCATAAACACTCATAATCAAATTATTTAATTGAATTCAAAAGTACAAATGTTTCTTAGTACACCCCAATTCATAAGAATTGATTTTGAAATAATTTTCATTACATTTAGAGAACCTAATAAAAATCTTACTTCATGAAAAAAATGTTTTTAATCGTCTTTATGTCGGGTTTCTTTTTTTCACTTTCTGCTCAAGAGTTAACCCTCTTTTCTGGTTTTTTTGATTATCAATATTACCAAGATGACACACGTATTGAAAAAAGTGAAGTTCACTTTTTAATGCAGCAGAATGAAGAAACCCATTTTTATTGGAAGAGATCAAGGACCTATTCAGCTATTTCCTACTCATCTCTTGGTATTTCAATTATAAGTTTTGTAAACATTAATAAAAATTTAGAACCCGACGGAACAATAAACGATTACAAAATAACCGGTTACTTTTTGGGATTAATTTCTGCAATTATTTTTTCGATTAAGGAACACAATTATAAAAAGAAAGCCATTTTAAAATACAACAGTACTTTTGATGAACCCAAAACCACCTCAAGTGTTAAAATCAATGGAAAGTTTGATGGAAATGGTCTAGGTGTTTCTTTAACTTTTTAAACCCAAATATGAAAAAACCTCTTTTATCCATCTGCTTAATTTTTACTCTTTTTGCAATGACTCACTCTTTTTCACAAGAAATGACACTGTTTTTAGGAGTTACAGGATATCAATATTATGAAGATGATCGTCCTTTAATTACCGCAGAAGTACATTCTTTATTGTATGATACCCCAGAAGCTTTCAACTATTGGAAAAAGTCAAGAACTTATAACACCATTGCGGTGGGTTCAAATGTGGTTGCCCTTGGAACCACCCTTGCTATTCAAGTAGGAAAGGAAAATAAAAAAGCAGCCGGAGGACTAGTGGCAGCAAGCCTTGGAAGTACCATTATTAGTGTTATTTTTTATTTATCAGCAAATACTCAAAAGAAAAAAGCGGTACTCAGTTACAACAAAGGATTAGAAAGTAAACCTTTGGCATATATAAAACCCTTAATCTCAGAAAAAGGTGTGGGAATCACCTTACAATTTTAAACCTACTTATCATGAAAAGATTATCCTTTCTACTTTTAATATTTTGTCATTTTCTAGTAACTGCTCAAGTCTCTGAAAGTTATCAAAACACACTTAATGAAATGATTCGTGTTTCGGGAACTGGCGAAGCTTTTATTAGCAGCGTACAACAAATGAAAAAAATGTTTAAAGCCCAATTCGCAGATTTGAAAGATGAAGATTGGAATAGTATAGAAGAATACATCAACAAAGAGTCGTTTCCAAATCTGATCAATCAACTCTCTCCCGTTTATCAAAAACATCTAAGTGAAGAAGATTTAAAGACGATTATCGCTTTTTACAATAGTGAAGCGGGAAAGAAATTTGCTGAAAAAACACCCTAATTGCTCAAGAAAGTATGGTGGTTGGCCAGCAATGGGGAATTGAATTAGGACAAAAAATTCAAGAACTCGCAAAAAAACAATAATGCCTTACGCTATAAGTTCATTTCCTAAGGATTACGAATCCATTTTAAAGGAGTCTCGAAAATTAAACTTTACGATGATTTCCGATGAAGAAGTAGGTGTTCTCCTTCGTCTTTTAACCTCTTCAAAAAAAGAGGGTGAAATTCTGGAATTAGGAACTGGAACGGGGCTCGCGTTAACATGGATTGTAGATGGACTCCATTCAAAAGGAAAAGTTATCTCTATAGAAAATGACTCTCAATACATTGAAGTTGCACGTTCATTTTTTGATAAAGAATCTCGAATCAATATCGTTCAAGAAGATGCAAAAGTTTGGATTAAAAAAAACAAACACCTTCAATTTGATATAATTTTCGCTGACACTTGGGTGGGAAAATTTACTGATTTGGATCAAACTCTTGAAATGGTAAAACCCGGTGGATTTTATGTTATTGACGATCTAAACCAGCAAGAAAATTGGCCGGAGGAGCATCAAGATAAGGTCATTTTACTCATAGAAAAATTAAAGTGTCAATTAAATTTTTCAGTACTTACTTTAGATTTTGGCACTGGAATTATGGTACTCTGTAGAAAGTTTGAATAGAATCTGAGATAAATCAACGTGTTATATACATGCACCCTAATTGATTTAAATTCATTAAACTTGTAATGATAGATAAAAACAATCATTTGAAAAATAAAGAACTCTCTCTTGGAATTGCCCTTTTACCCATACTCATTCTGGTCTTACTACTCTCCTATAATGTATTAATCTATGGGGATGACGCTTTAGGCGGCTCCAATCAATTTATTTTGCTTTTGGGTGCTGCAGTAGCAGGAATTGTCGGGTTTTATTATAAAATTGGTTATCAGTTTATGATCGATAAAGTAGCCGAAAACCTTCAATCCGTTACAGGTGCCTTGTTGATTTTATTATTTGTAGGCGCTTTGGCGGGTACTTGGCTACTCAGCGGTATTATTCCTGCCATGATCTATTATGGATTACAAATTTTACATCCCAGTATTTTTTTACCTGCTTGTATTATTATCTGTGCAATCATTTCTTTGGCAACTGGAAGCAGCTGGACCACCTCAGCCACGGTCGGAATTGCCTTAATCGGGATTGGGAAAGTCCTAGGCATCCCAGTTGGAATGGTTGCAGGAGCGGTTATCTCGGGAGCGTATTTTGGAGATAAGCTCTCTCCTTTAAGTGATACAACTAATCTGGCCCCTGCCATGGCTGGAGGGGAATTGTTTTCTCACATTAGATACATGACCCATACCACTGTACCCAGCATTGTCGTCACAATTATTGTTTTTTTAATATTAAGCCTAACCCAATCCACATCGGGAGCCGCTGATACGGAAACCTTAATGCTAGCGATTAAAGAAAAATTTACAATTACTCCCTGGCTCTTTATTGTTCCTGGAGTTGTTATAGTGTTGATTATCAAAAAAGCCCCTCCATTAATTGCTTTGTTAATTGGAACGCTACTTGGAGGGTTTTTTGCTTTACTTTTTCAGAGCTCAATTCTTCTTGAGGTCACAGAGGCAAGCGTGTTGAGTTTTGAAGTAGGATACCGAGCAATCATGAATTCCATGACCGTTTCCACAGAAATTACAACGACTAATACCTTACTTAATGATTTATTCACTTCAGGAGGGATGGAAGGAATGCTAGGTACGATTTGGCTCATCATTTGCGCAATGGTTTTTGGAGGAATTATGGATGCAATAGGCGCTTTGGAGAGAATCAGTGCTGCTTTATTGAGTTGGGCACAAACTACCTTTCAATTATTTGCCAGTACTGTGGCATCCTGTTTAGCTATTAACCTCACTGCTTCAGATCAATATTTATCTATTGTTATTCCTGGAAAAATGTTTGCTAATGCTTACAAAGAGCGAAAACTTGCCCCCGAAAATTTGAGTAGAACCTTGGAGGATTCTGGAACTGTTACCTCTGTTCTAATTCCATGGAATACCTGCGGAGCTTATCAATCGGGAGTCTTGGGTGTGGGTGTAGGAGAATATTTTATTTATGCTATTTTCAATTGGTTAAGTCCTTTTATGACCTTATTGTTCGCAGCGTTCAACATCAAAATAAAGGCATTAAAAGCGAACTAAAAATTTTGCCCAAAAGTGATCATAAAAAAAAAGGCATCTCAATATTGAGATGCCTTTTTTTAAATCAATAGTTAGAATTATGCTAAGTCAAAACGATCAAGATTCATCACTTTCGTCCATGCAGCGATAAAGTCTGAAACAAACTTCTCTCCACTGTCTGAACAGGCATATACCTCTGCTAAACTTCTTAACTCAGAATTAGAGCCAAAAATTAAATCTGCACGAGAAGCTGTCCATTTAACTACTCCTGTTTTTCGATCTTTTCCTTCGAACAAATCTTCTGCATCAGAAAGCGCACTCCACGTGGTTCCAAGGTCGAGTAAGTTCACAAAGAAGTCATTAGTCAATGCTTCTTTATTATCCGTAAATACGCCCTTGTTAGAATGATCATAATTTACGTTTAACACGCGTAAACCACCCATCAAAACAGTCATTTCGGGGGAAGATAGGGTAAGCAGCTGTGCTCTATCCACCAATAATTCTTCCTCAGAAGCTTTGTATTTATTTTTAAGGAAATTTCTAAACCCGTCTGAATTAGGCTCAAGTGCAGCGAAAGATTCAACGTCCGTTTGGGCTTGGGTTGCATCCGTCCTCCCTGGGGAAAAAGGAACACTTACCTCATGTCCTGCATTCTTCGCGGCTTTTTCTATTGCTGCAGAACCTGCTAATACAATTAAATCTGCCAATGAAACTTGTTTCCAACCTGCATTTGCTGAATTAAATTCATTTTGAATGGTCTCCAAAGCAGTAAGTACTTTACTTAATTGAGTTGGATTATTTACTTCCCAATCCTTTTGTGGTGTTAAACGAATACGGGCTCCATTAGCACCGCCACGCTTATCAGATCCTCTGAAGGTTGAAGCAGAAGCCCAAGCAGTAGAAGTCAATTCTGAAACTGTGAGCCCAGAAGCAAGTACTTTTGTTTTTAAAGCAGCCACATCATTTTCATCAATTAATTCGCTTGTTGTTCTGGGAATAGGATCTTGCCAAATCAATTCTTCTTTTGGAACTTCAGGACCCAAATAAAGAGAATAAGGTCCCATATCACGGTGCGTTAACTTATACCATGCTCTTGCAAAGGCATCTGCAAACTCTTCTGGATTTTCATAAAAACGTTGGGAAATAGCTTCATAAATTGGATCTTCTCTCAATGCAATGTCAGAGGTCAACATAATGGGGGCATGAGATCTGGATGCGTCATGTGCATCTGGGACAGTTCCTGCTCCCTGTCCAGCTTTGGGTTTCCATTGATGTGCACCTGCTGGACTTTTGGTAAGTTCCCAATCAAAACCGAATAAATTTTCAAAATAATTATTACTCCATTGTGTAGGGGTTGTAGTCCAAGCCCCTTCAAGACCACTCGTAATGGTATTTACCCCATGTCCAGAACCTAGAGAATTTTTCCATCCTAAGCCTTGCTCTTCGATACTTGCTCCAGCGGGTTCTGCTCCAACATATACGTCAGGATTGTCAGCTCCGTGAGTTTTTCCAAAAGTATGACCCCCGGCAATCAAAGCAACTGTTTCTTCATCATTCATTGCCATTCTTCCAAAAGTTTCACGAATATCTATCGCCGATGCTTTCGGGTCAGGTCTTCCATTAGGCCCTTGTGGATTGACATAGATCAGACCCATTTGAACTGCAGCTAAGGGGTTTTCAAGTTCTCTGTCTTCAGTATAACGCTCATCTCCAAGCCATTCTCCTTCCACACCCCAATAAATATCTTCCTCGGCTTCCCAAACATCAACACGACCAGCACCAAAACCAAAGGTTTTGAATCCCATAGATTCTAGGGCACAATTACCCGCTAAAATCATTAAATCAGCCCAAGATATTTTCTTGCCATATTTCTGCTTAATTGGCCAAAGCAAAAGGCGTGCTTTGTCTAAATTGGCATTATCAGGCCAGCTATTTAAAGGAGCAAAACGCTGTGTTCCTGCACCTGCTCCTCCACGACCGTCTGCGATACGATAGGTACCTGCACTGTGCCATGCCATACGAATGAAAAAGGGACCATAATGTCCATAATCCGCTGGCCACCAATCTTGTGAATCAGTCATCAAATCATTAATATCGCTTTTCAAAGCATCATAATCAATGCTTTCAAACTCTTTTTTATAATCAAAGTCTTCACCCATTGGATTGGATAAGGAAGAATGCTGACGCAGTATGTTTAAGTTTAATTGATTGGGCCACCAATCATGATTTCTTGAACCACC
>JAURBX010000137.1 GCA_030828745.1 Flavobacteriaceae bacterium
AATTTTTGCTGAGCCTGAAGTGTCGTGAGGGGCAAGAAAAGTAAAAAGATTAATTTTATAGAGGCTGATTTAAACTTTGACATAATACTTTTATTTTTAACTAAAATACAAATTAATTGAATCTCTATTCATTTTTTAATAAATCTCAACTGATGATACTCATCATATGTTTTTGTACCGTACAATGGAATTGCTCAAAAAAAATGGATGCATTATTATTAATCGAAAAAAGTATTGCTGCTCATGGTGGATTGGACGCATGGAATGAGGTGGCTAAAATCAGCTACCTAAAGGAAACTATTTTATATTATCCCAACGGGGATGTTGAACGGAGAAGTATAAAAAAAATATCGCATTCATTTGAACCGAGCAGCACCCAAATGGAATGGGAAAAATTAGGTGTCTCATACAAATCAATCACTGATAAAAATAAAATACAATTATTCAAAGGAAAAGTGGAAGTTTTGGACTCACTTAAATTAGAACAAGCTCGTCAAGAGGCCAATGCTGCATCGTATGTATTTTGGCAGCCCTATAAATTACTGGATTTAGGAGCAAAACATGAATATCAAGGGAAAATCAACCTCTTAGACAGCCTGCCTTTACATGCACTAAAAGTCACCTATCCAGAAGGCAATCCAAACGATATCTGGCATTACTTTTTCGATCCTAAAACATTCAAATTACACGCTACACAAGTAAATCACGAAGGAAGAATCAGCCTAATAATCAATCAAGCGGTAGAAATGGAAACCGGTTTGTCTTTGAATAAAATTCGTAAGAGTTACTTTTTAGACTCACTCGGAAAAATAAACTATTTAAGAGCCTCCTATGATTACGACATTCAAGCCTTAATAAAGCGTTAAAAAAAATAGCGTTTAAAAGCCTCCATTGCAGCATACTCTGCAAGTCCCATGGCTTGGTATTTTTGCGCTGTGGCAGCGTTTCGTTCTTCCGCTCTTACCCAAAACTCTCGATGATCATTTCCTTGAAACATGACCCCATCTTTTTGTGATTGATGATAAAAAATAGCTTTACGTTTACGTAAAACTTGATCCGGACTCATGGGAACGGCCATTTCAATTTCATGAATATCCCATTCATGCCAAGCGCCTCTATACAACCACACCCAACAATCCTTCATAAAAGATTGAGGTTTGAGTATTTCTAGAGCTGAAAAGACAACATCTAGACAGACACGATGGGTTCCATGAGGATCGGCTAAATCCCCAGCAGCATATATTTGATGGGGCTTTATTTTTTCAATCATGGAGACAGTGAGGTCAACATCCTCTTGGGAAGTAGGATTTTTAGCAATCATTCCTGTTTCATAAAAAGGAAGATTCATAAAGTGAACCTGTTCATCAGGAATAGCAAAATAGCGTGTTGCTCCCAAAGACTCTCTTTTTCTGATACTCCCTTTCAGATCACAAATAGCCCTTGGTGCAGGCTGATTGGAGGTGGTTTCTAAAAAGGCCTTGTTTAATTTCTCAATCGCAGAATCTGATTTTGCCTCAATAAAATCAGAGGCTACCTCTAGGTATTTGAGTGCATCCTGATCGGATACTGCTATATTTCCAGACGTTTGATAAACCACATGTACTTCATGTCCTTGGGACACCAAACGATCGAATGTTCCTCCCATTGAGATCACATCGTCGTCGGGGTGGGGACTAAAAATAATCACCCGTTTCGGATGCGGCTGCGCACGTTCGGGTCTATATTGATCATCTGCATTGGGTTTCCCTCCGGGCCACCCCGTTATAGAACGCTGCAAGCGATTGAACATTTCAATATTTAAATCATAAGCACTTCCGTGTAGTGCTAATAAATCCGACATTCCGTGTTGATTGTAGTCTTCATCTGTCAATTTCAGAATGGACTTAGCGGTGGTCTCACATAGCCAAGCTATGGCTCTTGAACGATTCGCTTCGTTCCATTCACAAGTACTCACTAACCATGGAGTTTTTATTCTCGTCAACTCTGCTGCCGCTTCCTCATCTAACACCAGCGAGGTATTTTTATGATGCTGTAAATAGGTTGTGGGAATCATGGCAGAGGCATCACCCTCAATTGCTTTTTGAATGATTTCAGCTTTGTAAGAACCCCAAGCCATTAACAAAATTCTTTTCGCACTGAGAATGGTTTGAATCCCCATAGTAACCGCCTTCCTTGGAACATTTTCAATTCCTTGAAATGCAGGGGCAGCATCAAAACGCGTAAGATGATCTAAAGTAATGGTACGTGTTTGGGAATTTAAATGTGATCCTGGCTCGTTGAATCCTATATGCCCTGTTCTACCAATTCCTAAAATTTGTAAGTCAATGCCACCAACTTCCTTAATTTTTTTCTCATAAGCAATACAAGAATTTCTCACTTCTTCGTGAGTAACTTCTCCATCGGGAATATGAATATTCTCAGCCTTTATATCGACATGATCAAATAAATTTGAGTGCATGAAATAATGATAACTCTGAACATCGTCTTTCGATAGAGGAAAATACTCATCTAGATTGAAGGTGATTACATTTTGAAAGCTTAAGCCCTCTTCTTTATGTAACCGAACCAACTCTCTGTAAACACTCAATGGACTTGACCCTGTGGCAAGACCTAAAACACACATTTCATTTTGAACCTTTTTTTGAGCTATTAACTCCGCAATGGTATGTGCTATTTTGATTGACCCTGCTGTGGAGGATTCAACAATTACATTATGTAATTTTTCATAACGTGTTTCCTCAAAACTACCGGGTGCTTTGTAAGCAAGTGAAGTTGTGTTTGATTTATTAATCATCCTATAAAATTTTGCGAATTGCAAATTTAAGGCTTCTTTTAAAATATTACCTCGTTAAAAACAATTTCTTTTAATACCTTTAAATAGTTCGTATATTGTTGAAAATAAAATTGTGTGAAAAAAATTTTGTCACTCTTTTTACTAGTGCACTTATGTTTTGGATTGTTAATCCCAAGCATCACTATTTTATATTTTGATACCGTTGAAACATCAGTTGAATTCGTGACCTCAGAAAACGAAAATGAAACTGAAGAAAAAAAGTTGGATTCAAAAATATTTGAATCATCTGATGCTTTTATCATGTTGAACTTACCGTTTTCATCAACTTTAATATGTAGTCTTGACAAAAGCTATCAATCCATTCTTGTATTGCGTTTCAATCCCCCCCCCGAAGCCTAATTATTTTTAGAGTACCCATTTTAAATTTAATTTTAACTATCCTGTTACAGGAATAATCTTATTTATGAAAAATTTATTTTCAAACATTAAAGGAGACCTTTTAGGAGGTTTAACTGCAGGTATCGTGGCACTTCCCCTCGCATTAGCGTTTGGAGTCAGTTCAGGATTAGGACCAAGTGCTGGACTTTATGGCGCTATTTTTCTCAGTTTTTTTGCTGCTTTATTTGGGGGAACACCAACACAAATTTCTGGCCCCACAGCGCCCATGACCGCAGTAAGCATGGTGGTCATTGCTTCAATTATTGCCGCCAACAACGGGTCTCTTGAACAAGCCCTACCTTATATTCTAACTGTATTTTTATTGAGTGGTCTCTTTCAAATTCTTCTGGGCCTTTTTGGTTTTGGAAAATACATAAAATACATCCCTTATCCTGTAGTTTCTGGTTTTATGACGGCTATTGGAGTTATTATTTTAATCACCCAGTGTTTACCCATTTTAGGATACGAAACAAAAAATGATCAAGAATATATTGAACAATTCAAACCTCTTGCTGAAGAAATACTTCTTGAAAAAATCCTTCTAGATGAATCCAAAGAAGGGCTTTTAGTTTTAGAAAACTTCGAAGAAACCATAAAAAGAGCAGGAGAAGTAAATGAATCTACAATTTATGAAGAAGCCAAAAGTTTGGCAAAGAACAATGCTTCTGGAGTCATTGGAACCATCAAAACACTTCCAAGAGCTTTGGAGGGAATCAAGTGGATTGAAGTAATACTCGCATTAAGTACTGTTTTTATCATTTATGGTTTTAAAAAAATAACCACAGCAATCCCAAGCACTCTAGTTGCCTTGTTTATAGTCACTGGAATTGCAGTAGGTTTCAATATCGACTACCTACCTATTCAACAGATCCCTGTGGGCTTTCCCAAACTTCAGCTGGGTATTTTTTCTGAATTTAGTTTTCTACAGATCATCCCCTACATTGGCACAGCCATTACTTTGGCATTATTAGGTGCCATCGACTCCTTGCTCACCTCTGTGGTTGCAGACAACCTCACCAAAACTAGACATCTTCCAAACAAGGAATTAATTGGTCAAGGAATTGGAAACTCCATAGGATCCCTTTTTGGGGGAATTCCTGGAGCTGGAGCGACCATTAGAACCGTTGTAAATATTCAATCAGGAGGAAAAACTAAAATTTCTGGTATGGTTGCTTCCTTAGCACTCTTAATTATCCTTCTCGTTCTAAGTCCCTTGGCTTCAAAAATCCCCGCTGCTGTATTAGCTGGAATTCTAGTTACTGTAGGAATTGGTGTCCTTGATTATAAAGGGCTGAATGCCTTAAATAAAATTCCAAAAACAGAAGTCATCGTAATGGTGGTTGTACTCCTACTCTCTGTTTTTTGGAACTTGGTTTATGCTGTAGGAATAGGACTAATTTTAGCCGCTTTATTCTTCATGAAAAAAATGGGAGATATCTCCAAAGAAGATGCTAGAGTTTCTTCTGTC
>JAURBX010000015.1 GCA_030828745.1 Flavobacteriaceae bacterium
ACTGAGTGGCTCTCAAATGGGTGTCAGTGGTCCTGCTGCAGGTTTAGCTGCAATTGTTTTAACGGCAATTGGAACGCTTGGGGGCTATCAAAACTTTCTTCTTGCGGTTGTATTGGGAGGGGTAATCCAACTTTTGTTTGGCTTTCTCAAAGCAGGAATAATCGGGTATTATTTCCCGTCATCAGTGATTAAAGGAATGTTAACGGGTATTGGAATTATTATTATTCTAAAGCAAATCCCTCATTTTTTTGGATATAATACCACCCCTGAAGGGGATTTTTCCTTTTTTCAAGTAAATGGAGAAAATACATTCTCAGAAATTTTTAACACCATAAACTTTATTAGTCCCGGAGCAACTTTAATTGCAACGATTGGGCTATTCATTCTTGTCTTATGGAATACAGTACTCTCAAAAAAGGGAAAACTATTTACACTGATACAAGGTCCACTTGTTGCGGTCGTTGTAGGGATCATTTATTTTCTTTCTACAGAAGGGAATGTATTTTGGGGAATCTCAAAGGACCATTTGGTGAGTGTGCCTGTACCTAAAAATATTAACTCATTTTTAGGACAATTTATGTTGCCTAATTTTAGTGCGATAACTAATCCTCAAATTTGGGTAATTGCCTTTACTATTGCCTTGGTGGCCAGTTTGGAAACCTTATTGTGTGTTGAAGCTACGGACAAATTGGATCCCGCTAAAAGAGTAACCCCCACCAATAGAGAGTTATTGGCACAAGGTGTTGGGAATATCGTGTCCGGTTTGATTGGAGGGCTTCCTGTTACCCAGGTAATTGTTCGAAGTTCTGCAAATATTCAATCGGGAGGAAAAACAAAAATAGCCGCAATTGTTCATGGTCTTCTGTTATTGATTTCCATCCTTTTAATTCCTACACTTTTGAACAAAATACCCTTGTCTGTTTTAGCTTCAATTTTACTTCTAGTAGGATATAATTTAGCAAAACCTAAGTTGTTTTTTACAATGTATAAGTTGGGTTGGAAACAGTTTGCCCCTTTTTCAGTAACGGTGATAGGAATTGTTCTTACAGATCTATTAGTTGGAATTGGATTAGGACTTGCTGTTGGAGTCGTTGTTATTCTTATCAAGAGTTTTCAGAATTCTCATTTTCTACATATAGAGGATGTGAGCAATGGAAAGCACAAAATTAAAATGACTTTAGCCGAGGAGGTGACATTTTTCAATAAAGGTGCTATTTTAAAAGAATTGGATAGTCTTCCAAGGGACACCTATTTGGAATTGGATGTCCGTAATACTCGATATTTAGACAATGATATCATAGAAATACTTGAAGATTTTTCTGAAAAAGCAAGGAATAAGAGCATTGATATTAAATTAATTTCAGAGGATGAAACCGTTGAAAATCCTGAAAGTTTCATTCGTTTTTTTAGATTTAGAAAAAAAACGGCCTAGTGAGTTTAAATGAAAACTATGTATAAACCAGATTATAGATTATTGGTGGTTTTTGATCAAAGTGCTGAAGCGTTTACTGCGCTTCAAAATGCGATTGACCTTGCAAAAACCATCAATGGTGCGATTGATGTTTTGTATATAAATGCATGGTCTAATATTTTTAAAACAGAAAACCAAGTTGCACTCTTAAGAGGCTTGAAAGAGACACAACAAACTGTAGAAATAAAAATAAAGAAACTCATTGATGGTATTTCTGAAATTGAAGATTTGACTCTTATCTATTCTTATGTAGATGGACATGTAATTGAGGAAACACAAAAACATATAGAAACAACGGATCCAGACATTGTAGTAATGGGAAGACGTAAGAAGAAATTTTCAAATTATTTTGACACACGCAACATCAATCAATTGAGGAAGAATTATGGCGGATTACTTTTGCTTTCAGGAGAAAAAAAGAATTCAGGCGATAACAAGTCATTGAAGCTTGGTTTTCTTGATGAAAAAGAGGTTGTCAGTGCCTCCAGTTTGATTCAAACACTCATAAAAAAAGCCAAGCCGACATTAAATATTTTTACAATATTTAATAAAAGAAGAGTCTCTGTAGAAACAAAATCAAAAATGGTATTCTATGAGTTTGATAAAAATGAAATTGTAGATTCTACCATTTCGAATTATATTGACAATAACAAGATTGATTTGTTGTGTGTAAATTGGAATTTTACTGAACAAACATTAGCTCAAAAAATAATTACAAAAACCGAAACCCCAATATTATTAACTAACTAAAAATTAACATTATGAAAGCGCAAACGAAAGAAATGCAAGCTCGAATGACCCCCAATTCCTCCTTAGAAGAATTGAAAAAAGGGAACTTACGTTTTACAGGTAAAAATGCCCTTAATCGTAATTTATTGCAACAAGTAGACGAAACAAGCACGGGACAGTATCCTTATGCTACTATACTCAGTTGTATCGATTCAAGAGTATCTTCAGAATTAATTTTTGATCAAGGAATTGGAGATATTTTCAGTGTTAGAATTGCTGGAAACTTTATTAATGAAGATATCCTTGGGAGTATGGAATTCGCGTGCAAATTGGCAGGAACTAAATTGGTAGTTGTCCTCGGGCATACAGCTTGTGGTGCTGTAAAAGGAGCTTGTGATCATGCACGACTCGGAAATTTAACGGCTTTAATTAATAAAATTGAACCTGCAGTTGCTGCAGTTGCTGAACCAAAAGATGAAGCCCTTAGAAATTCAGGAAATATTGATTTTGTCAATGAAGTGGCAGCGAAAAATGTAATGATGACGATCAACAATATTCGTGCAAAAAGCCAAGTGTTAGCTGAAATGGAAGCACAGAGTGAGATAAAAATCATTGGGGGTATGTACGACATCAAAACGGGAGGAGTTACTTTTTACGAATAGTTGTTGGCGATTACTAAGTTAAAAAGGAGCGAGTGTTACAAATATCTGATGAGTGAAGTTCAGCTATCAAATAAGTGAAATCTACTTGGAATCTTGATTAGTTGAGCTGATTTTTCATTTGAAAAGGGTAACTATTTAATCTACAATCGCACCCTAATCTGATCCACGATAATATTTTTATTTTATTTAGAGAAGATTTATTTTAAGATTGCTTTTTATAATTTAGACTCAATTATTAAATAAAAAGAAAATGACTAGACAAGACAAATATTCCAAGTTGATGATCAGCATTCGTAAAATTGTAAGGGCGGTCAACCTAGAATCTAAACGAATCGAAAAGAACTTTGGGCTCAGTATTCCTCAGCTGTTGACTTTAAAGTTTTTGAAAGAAAGTCCTGATTTTAAAAGTACGATGAAGGAACTAAAAAGTCATTTGTCTTTGAACGCGAGTACGGTAACAGGAATTATTTCTAGACTAGAACTAAAGGGTTTTATTGCAAGATTACCAAGCCCTATCGACAAAAGGTCTACCCCTGTAGTTTTGACCTCAAAGGGACATACTTTGGTTAACACCACAGATGAATCGCTGCATGAGAGAATGTCAAAAAACTCAAATCTAATTCAAGACACTGAATTTGACAAATTATTACTTTCTTTTGAAACTATTATTCACTTATTTGACATCGACGATATTGATGCTTCTCCTATTATAAGTGGTCAAACTGAAATGTAGTAACTGAAAAAGTTTCTATAGAAACTATTTTTATATACTTTTGCACTGAAAAATTATTCAGATGCAAAATAAATTAATTACAACGACTTTCTTTTTATTATTATCATTAAAAATAATTGCGCAAATCAACACTGTCGGTATTGTTAATGATGAAAATAACACTCCTTTACCCGGGGCTTCCATCGTGAATACCGTGAATGGTAATGGGGTGATTACTGACTTTGACGGAAAGTTTTCTATAAAAACTAATTCACAAGATATTTTGATTATTTCTTATGTTGGATATCAAGATTTACAGATACGCGGACCTTTTGATTCCAACATCGTGGTACAACTCATCCCAGACAATGAACTTGATGAAGTTGTTTTGACCGCCTTAGGAATTCTTCGATCAGAGAAAGCTTTGGGATATTCTGTTCAAGGGATAAGTGCTTCAGAAATCAATAAAGTAAAAGCAACCAACATTGTTAATTCTTTAGCAGGTAAGGTAGCTGGAGTAAATATTACAGGTTCTGCGGCGGGTCCAGCAGCGTCTTCCAATATTACGATCCGAGGGGCCTCTTCATTGATGGGAAATAATCAGCCTTTATTTGTAGTGAACGGGATGCCAATTACAAATGAATTATATGGTTTTGATGACGGTTTAAACGGTTCAACTTCTATTGATTTTGGAAATGCAGCCCAACTGATCAATACCGATGATATCAATGCAATTAGTGTTTTAAAAGGTCCAGCAGCATCAGCGCTCTATGGCTCTAGAGCTGCAAATGGAGTAATTTTAATTGAAACAAAAACAGGAGAGTATGCTGACGAAGATTTGGGGGTAGAATTGAATTCAAGCATTCAATTTTCAAATCCCTTAAAGCTTCCAAACTATCAAAATGAGTTTGGCTCTGGAGGAGGTGGAAAATACAGTTACCTTAATGGCTCTACCTACATTGGTACAAATGAGAATTATGATGCATATGGGGAAAATTGGGGACCTAGAACCAATGGTCAACTCATCAAACAATTCAATTCAAATGGAGAAGCTGTTCCTTTCACCCCCGCACCCAATAATATTCGCGATTTTTATCAAACAGGGCTTACGCACTCAACAAATGTTGCTGTAAACAGTAATTCGGAAACTGGGCAAAGTCGTTTTTCTTATACCCATTTGGGGAATAAAGGATTAATTCCAAACACAGATTTAGAACGGAATACTTTTCAAACTAGCATTGGAAAATCTTTATTTGATGATCGTTTGAAGGTGCAGTTCAATTCTATGTTTGTTCGATCAACCTCTGATAACATTCCCAACTCAGGCTATGATGAATCCTCCTCTGTTATGTACGGTTGGTTGTGGCTTCCAAGACAAGTAGCTATAGATGACTTAAGAGATTATTGGGAACCAGGAAAAGAAGGGGTTCAGCAACGATACGCAGAAAACTTATGGGTAAACAATCCTTGGTTTATTGCCAATGAAAACACCAACGCATTTCAGAGTAATCGATTAATTTCTAACCTACAACTTTCTTATGGTTTTAATGATTATTTAAACTTAAGGTTCAGATATGGTGTTGATTATGTTGATGAACAACGTCAATACAGAAGAGCCCCCTCTACAAAAGGAGTATTGAATGGAAGTTATCGAGAAGATGAAATATCTTTTCGTGAGAGTAATGCAGAAGTCCTTTTAAATTTTGACCCAACACCTCTAGAGGAAAATACCTTGGATATTGATTTTAAAGTAGGGGGAAACCTAATGTCTCAACAAGCAAATTTTGGGGTAGCAAACAACCCAGAGCTTCAAATTTTTGGAACAGGCCCTTCAATATACACCCTTGCGAATTCCCGTTCAGGAGTTTTGGTAGAGTCACAAAAAACAAATGCTAAAATCAACAGTTTCTTTGGGCTTTTAAGCCTAGATTATAATAATTGGGCATATCTAGACATTACTTACAGAAATGATTGGACCAGTACATTAGTAAATCCATTGGTGGGAGCGGATAACTCAAGCTATAGTTATGGCTATCCGTCCGCCTCTTCAAGTGTATTGTTAAGTGAAATATTCAATTTTCCTGAAGTAATTAATTTTGCAAAGTTAAGAGCTTCTTATGCTGAGGTTGGAAACGGAGCCCCTGCCTATTCTTTTGGAAATACCTTTACACCCCAAGCAGCTTACGGAACGTCTCCAGTATTTACGACAGGAAATACAATTTCCGATCCAAACCTAAAGAATGAAAGAACAACAGCCAAAGAGTTTGGAATCGACCTTCGCTTTTTAAATGACAAATTGAATTTTGATTTTACGTATTACCAAATGAATAGTTTTGACCAAATAATTTCTTTACCTGTAGCCAAAACAAGCGGTTATGATTATACTTTGACTAATGGGGGGGAGATCAGTAACAAGGGGATCGAAATTTCAGCAGAGATCAATTGGATTCAAACTACAGATTTCAACTGGAATACTCGAATTAACTATAGCCGTAATAGGGCAGTAGTTGAATCTTTACCCGAAGTCATTAAAAGCGGAAAATATTCTATAGTAGCCGATGTTTTTCCTGGTGACGAGGGTGGATCTGATTTAGAACTCGTAGCAGAGCAAGGACAATTACTAGGGCAATTGTATGGTTTAGGATTTCAAAGAGGGCCTGATGGACAGATCATTCATGAGAATGGATTACCTCTTCATACTTCAGAAAAAGTTTCTGCGGGATCTTATCAACCAGACTTTAGACTTGGACTTTACAACAGTATTTCATACAAGAACGTCAACTTATCGTTTTTGTTTGATGGTCAAGTTGGCGGGAAGATTTATTCAAGATCTCACGCTTTATATGGAACGGCAGGGACAATTGTCAATGATGATGATCCCAACTTACCCCTTACCACATTGGAAGGTAGAACTCTTTACGATGTCAGTTATGACGGTAGTGGAAACCCGGTTTATTCGCTTGAACAAGAGGGTGGAGTTGTTGGGCCTGGACTGATGTTTGGACCCGGAGGTTCTTTAGTGCCCAATACAGTTACCGTTCCTGCTGGAGGTGCAGGGTACACAGGATATTTCTATAATTATTATGGGAATGGTTTCAACCGTGATAATATCGAAGCAGCAACCTACGATGCAACCTATTTTAAACTTCGTGAAATGAGTTTGACCTTTACCATTCCAAATGCAAAAACCTCACAATGGGGAATACAAGCTGCTACAATTTCCGTGATTGGAAGGAACTTGTTGTTGTTTGCCGATGTTCCTACCATAGATCCCGAAACCTATTCCATACGAAACGGAATCTTTGTTAATGGATTTGAAAGCACCTCCATTCCTTCACAAAGAAGTTTTGGTCTCAATCTTAACTTAATATTTTAAATATATTCTTATGAAAACTAAAATTACACTAGCCATTATCGGTTTGATATTTATATCCGCTTGTAATGATTTCGAAGAACTAAACATAAATCCGAACGAGCCGACAACGGTATCCACTGGAGTTTTATTCACTTCTGCCTTAAGAACAAGCGTTTTAACGACTTCTAATGAAGCATTTTTACTATCGAATAATATTGCTCAGTTAACGGCTAAAACACTTAGAGCAGAGGTTGATTTTTATGGATGGAATGCTTTTCCAACGGTTTGGGAGGGTCTTTATGAAAGTCTCACCGATTTACAAAGTTTGATCGGTATCGCTGAGTTAGACAATAATGATCAAATGATTGGAGTGGCAATGGTTTTACAAGCTTGGATTTTCTCTGAGTTGACCAATGCCTATGGTGACATACCTTATTCAGAAGCCATAGGTGGGGATACATCTGTGTTTACACCAAAGTATGATACCCAAGAATTTATCTATGGCGATTTATTGAAAAAACTGGATCAAGCAATTGTAAAAATTAATGGATCAGGTACTATTTATGGGGATATCCTATATCAAGGAAATGGAGATAATTGGGTGAAGTTTGCAAATTCTATGAAACTTAGGTTATTGATGTACTCTTCCAATAAGAACGACGTTTCGTCCTCCTTCAGTGCAATAGTAAATGAAGGCTTAGTGTTTAAGTCAAATGAGGATCATGCGATTTTAAATTTTTTAAACACTTTTCCGAATCAGTTTCCAACATTGCCCTTAAAACAAGGTGATTTTGATGCTGTAGCTATTGCAAAATCAGCAGTAGCGGTATTGGAATCTTATGGAGATCCTCGATTGAGTAGATATGCAAGACCTGATAATGAAGATTTTAACAGCCCAACTTTTATGGGAGTTGCCAATGGTGTGGGTGGTCAAACGGGCTCCCGCTTAGGACTATCTTATTATGACTATCCTGGGCAAACAACTGCAGCAGAAAATGGACTTGACTATGCCAACGGGATTTTAATGTCTTATGCTGAAGTAGAATTTTTAATTGCAGAAGGCATTGTTAAAGGTTGGATTTCTGGCGATATAGAAGCACACTATAAATTAGGTATTCAGGCTTCACATAATTATTATCAGGTAAATTACACCCCTTTTGGGTGGTCAGGTTTTGAAGATTTTTATTCCAATTCTGGAGTTGCCTTTTCCGATAACTTGGATATTTGGGAGCAGAAATGGTTAGGCTTATATTTTTCTGCTTTAGATCCCTATTTTGAAGTAAGAAGATGGTATGTTGAAGCAGGGGGTTGGGATGCAATTCCTTTTTTAAATCCTCCTATTGGAAGTAATTCTAATAATTATGAATTACCCATGCGATTTTTATACCCTGGGCAAGAACAAAGTTTGAATGCAGACAATTACAATCAAGCCAATGAACGCTATGGTAATTCGAACTTAATTAATGGAAAAATGTGGATTGTCAAGAACTAACAAAATGAAATGAGTCAAACTAAATCTGGAATGACAATTTGATTTTTAAGAGAAAATTTACAGGATTAACAAAAAATAAATTTTAATAAATGAAAAAATACTTCGACGTTTATCCCTCTGTCTTTTATCCTTCACTTGTTATTATTCTTGGTTTTGTAGCCTTATCCATCTTAGGAGGGGAATCTGTTAAATTATTTTTTTCAGCATCGTCTCAATGGATTACAAGTCAGACAGGTTGGATGTTTATTCTTGGGGTTAATATCTTTATTATTTTCAGCTTGTGGCTGGCTTTTGGAAAATTTGGTTCTTATCGAATCGGAGGTGACAAAGCCAAAGTTGAGTTTAGCTTATTTTCATGGTTTTCTATGCTTTTTTCTGCTGGAATGGGAATTGGGCTTTTATATTTTAGCGTTTCAGAGCCCATTGAGCACTTTGCAAAACCCCCCTTGGCACAGAATTCTTCTGCTGACTTGGCGGTACAGGCATTAGATTTCACCTTTCTTCATTATGGGTTACATGCTTGGGCAATCTATTGTATCGTTGGATTAGCTATTGCCTATTTTGCATTTAATAAAAACTTGCCGTTTTCCTTACGCTCCATATTTTATCCCATATTTGGAGATAAAATCAAGGGAATCTATGGGGATTTAATTGATATTATTGCGGTTGTTGCAACGCTTTTTGGTTTGGCTACTTCACTCGGATTTGGAGCACGGCAAATTGCCACCGGATTGAACTACTTGTTTGGTGTTGACCCTGGAACGAATACTCAAATTGGAATTATTCTCTTCATCACATTAATTGCAACGATTTCGGTTGTTACAGGACTCAAAAAAGGGGTTAAATTTTTAAGTCGAATGAACTTAATTCTAGCCTTAATATTTTTGCTTTTTGTTTTGTTTCTCTCAGATACGATAAAGGTATTTAGCATTTTTATTGAGAGTACGGGAATGTATTTTCAGCGATTTATTGAGATAGGAACCTGGTCTTCTGCATTTACGAGTTCAGATTGGCAAAATAATTGGACAGTTTTTTACTGGGCTTGGTGGATTGCTTGGTCTCCTTTTGTTGGAATGTTTATTGCAAGAATCTCGAAAGGAAGAACTTTTAAGGAGTTTGTTTTGGGGGTTCTTTTAGTCCCTACTTTTATGACCTTATTTTGGATAAGTGTTTTTGGTGGATCAGCTTTACTGCTTGAGATCAATACTCCAGGAAGTATTTCTTCTTTTGTACTTCTAGATAGTTCAACTTCATTATTCGTTTTTTTAAAGCAGTTTCCACTCTACCAATTTACCAGTCTCATAGGAATATTAATGGTGTCTGTTTTTTTTGTTACCTCTTCGGATAGTGGTTCTTTGGTGATTGACAGCATTACTTCTGGAGGAAAATTAAATGCACCGGTTGGTCAACGTATTCTTTGGGCACTTATTGAAGGAGCAGTAGCGATAGCTTTATTAGTTGGCGGGGGTCTGAAAGCGATGCAGACGATGTCCGTCACTACAGGAATCCTTTTTTTGTTTGTAATTTTTACAATATGTTATTCCTTATTTATTGATCTTAAAAGAAGTCGTAAACCTAAGGATACAGATCTATAGACTTATAACCCTTACAGGTCTGTAGAGTTATAAACGATAAACAACTCTAAAAGTAATGAATCTTGGTTGTATGAAGGTCTCAGAACTAAATACTGCCAAATTATTAGCATTATTTCTGATTTGAGAATCAATATTAAGAATGTTTGACGCTTTCATTTCATATTCCCATTTTGCATCTTTATCTTTTCTATACGAAAGGGTTGCATCCCAGTTTTGAAAAGATTGTGCTTCTCCAACGTCTTGGCTTTGGGTAGTATAACTGTAATTTGTTCGGAACGTAAATTTATTTACAATAAAAGCGTCAAACTCTACAGAGGGAGCTTTTGTAATGAATTTAGTCTCTCGACTTCCTTGATTATTGTTGGTAATACTATAACGATATCTAAGCCTAATGTTGGGAGCGACTCTAAAATTGGTTCTTACTTCTGGGGTATATGACTGAGTAAATCCTTCATTTAAAGATTGTTGTCCTTGAATGAATTGATTGATTTTACTGTAATTAAAACGACTGCTTAAGCTCGTTCTGATTTTACCAAAGGTTCTTTGAATACGTCCAAAAACATTGAAATTCTCGTCGGCAAAGTTTGAATTAAAAAAAGTATTAGTGCGAATGACACTCTCAAAATTAGTAAGATTTCGAATCTGGTCAATATTACTTGAATAGGCTACTCGAGCAAAGACATTTGTGTAGTTAAATAAGTTAAAGCTACTGTACAGTAAACTTATATTATGCGATAATGCATTTTGAAGATCAGGGGAACCATATTGAAGGCTATTGTAACTATTGAACAATAAACCTCGAGCTAATCGGGTTACATCCGTAAATTGGTTACGCATGTTATAATTTAAGGTTAAAGATTCTCCTTTTTTAAGCTGGATTCGAGTTTCGAAATCGGGTAAAAGACGAATAAACTTATCTTTTATTTCTTCACCAAATTGGATGTTTCGATTGCCATAAGCATGAACAGAGAAGCCAGGAGTCACTGTAAACTTTCCCTTTCTAAAACGATAGTGAACTCCCAAATAAACATCGCTAAATCTGTATTCTATATCATTAATTGCAAGTCCGTCGTTGAAAGTGGGTGTCGGTTCAAACTCAAGCCCTCCATTTAAAAATTGAAAAATATTGGAATTGAATTGTTGGAAGCTCTGTATGGTTCCTAATGTAAAATTGATATTACTTTTCGGATTGATTATATGGTAATAATCCAATTTAGCATCCAACTGATTGGATTGAACTTGTTTGTCTTGACCGATATTGTAATTATTCAAGGCAGTATTCAGGCCTATTGCCTCAGCGGTTACATCAAAAGGATCATTTCCTTCTGGATCATTATTTAGCTCAACATTATAAAATGGATTTTCATTTTTTAAGACATGCTGGGCTTCAAAAGCAAAGATATTATCTTCATCCAAAGTGTAATAATAACTAAAGTTCTGATTGATATTGTAAGGCGTTATTTCATCCACCTGATTGGTGTCTCCGAGAACGGAAGAAAAGTTATTTTGTCTTTGTGAATCGTTAGAAACTTTTGTGAGGATGTCGTAATCAAATTGATTTGTAAAGTTGGGTTTATAAGAGGCGCTGAGTTTCAATAGGCCTTGATTGGAAAGCTCCGTATTGGATTGTTCTGTACGTTCATTGGGAATTCCCAAGTCTGGATTTGTGTATTGTACTAAACTAGTTTCATTGGATAAAATTTGACTGCTGTTAAAGATTAAAAAGCCACTTAAATCCAAACTCTTTTTTGGGGAATAACTAAAGTTTGCAGAGGCTAATTGATTTTCAATCTTTAAGGCATTTCTTTGGGAGGTCAAAAAATTGAGACTATTATCTGCCAAGTTGATACTTGTCCCACTTCGGGAACTAGGTCGGGTAAAACCACCTCCAAATCCACGAATATCTCTTCTTGTTAGTGCTAACTCTCCAATATTGTTTACATCACTAATAAAGTTGATACTATATTTAGGATTATAATAAAATAATTTGGGTTGTAATAAGTATAATTTATCATCTGGAGAATCTCCTGCTCCTGCTGTAACATCTCCAAACCAAAAACTTTCTTTTCCTGATTTCAATTTGATGTTAATTGCGAAATTATCTTGGTTGTTACGAACGCTACTGAGTTGACCCACTTCAGCATAGTTTCTCAAAACTTGTATTTTATCTACTGCATTTGAGGGGATATTTTTTGTGCCAATTTTGGTATCACCATCGAAAAAATCTTTCCCATTAACCATTAATTTGTTAACCACTTTGCCTTCAACTTCGATTTGACCCTCCTCATTTATTTCTACGCCAGGCAGCTTATCAATAATGTCCTCTAATTTTCTTTCCGTTCCATTTTTGAAAGAATCTGCATTATAAATTAGTGTATCACCTCTGACCACTACAGGCATTTTAACGATGACTTCATCTAATTCAATATCTGAGCGTAGTTTGTAGTTTTTGAGAATGCTTATTTCTTTTGTGCTAATACTGTCGTCTATGGTTCTTAGACCAATATAGCTCACTTGAATTTTATACTTGGTATTTTTGTTGAGGTTTAGTTTGTATCTCCCATTCACATCGGTTAATACATAAGATTCTAGGTTTTTTGTTTTTTGATTTATGGCAACTAAACTAGCAGATTCTAGTGGACTTTGTAGGCTGTCAGTGACAGTTCCCTCTATTTTGATCTGTCCTAGAGAAATAAAGCTGCATAAAAAAGAGATGAAAAGGAAATGTTTTTGTTTCATTGGAAGTTTTGTGGATTTGGTTTGTAGTAATGAGATTAACCTCTTCTTCTTCCTCTATTGTTTCTCATTTCAAGCATTTTGCCCTGAACTGTACTTCTGTAGTCTTGTTTATTTATCTCCTTTCCTTTGTCAGGTGCTTCAATAGTTATTTTTTCTTTGGGGTTGATTACAATTTCAGAGCAAAGAATAGTTGTGTTTCCCGCACTAACCTCAAGTATCAAACCTGGAAGTCCCCAATATTCAGCTGGACCATGTTTTAAAGGTATTTGTAGGGTGTACCACGCTTCCACCTCTGTCATCTTTATTTCTGGATTTTCACCTTCTCCTTCAGCTTGTGCTAAATCGTTCCATGAAAAATCAAACCAACCCAGTTCTTCAGTGGGGATGGATGCCGTCGCTTTGAAACAGATATACTGTCCAATTTGTTTGGATTCCGAATCCATTTTCCAATCTATATCTTGAAGTTTGTCTTTGACTAAAAAGCGCTTACCATAAAATTCTTGGGCTTGAACTAAGGCTTCAGAACGGATATTTTTATATTGTTCTCCTCTTGCGAAATTACTTCCCCATGAGTCTGTTGCCCCTGAGATTGCATCTACTTTTTCTTCTTCCTTGAAGAGGGATTCCTCTTTGTTAAAAGACAAAATATAGGTTTTTTCTAATCTGTTTTTGAGTCTACTTTGAATCTGTTTTTTTTGAGCTTCACTCATTCTGGCTCCCCAAGTTCCAAGGTCCATTCTTGATTTTGAGAAATAGTATGCTTTCCCCTGAAAATCCTGTGTTTCGGAGCTTTTAGGGGTGAGTAGAAACGGTAATGTAGTAAGAAAGAATAGTTTTACTAAATAAAAACGCATAAAATATAATAATTTTGTTTAACAAATTTACAAAAAAAACAAACACGATTTTAAAAATTTATATTTGTAAAAATAAAACGGTCTGAGGTATCATGATTTTAGGGTATTAGCAGAAAAAATATTCATTTTAGGAGCGATTTTTAACAATAGAAGTATCCTCTTCCAAAAATAAAGTGGGTTAAAGGAAAATCGCAAAGTATTATTGTCTGTGAGTAATTGTTTGAAAAACTTATCGGGTACTAAATTCCCAACAAGATTAATTGTTATTTTTTATGGCCTCAAGAATGGCATTACATTCTTCCTCGGTCCATTCAATAAAGTCAGTACCCGTAAAAAAATCTTTTACTTCGGTTTGAAATAAATCGTATTCTAAAGACCTAACATTTGGAGCCATTAAGCCTCCTCCGTCATGAGAAGCATTGAAAACATCATGACCGAGTTCATGATACATCAAGAATATTTGTTCACCGGTAGTCAGATTTCTAAAAACGGTTTCATCAACTAAAATGAGTACTTTGTCTTGACAAGAGCCATTGGCTATTCCGGCGGTATTTCCTCCAAGATCTTGAGAAACGAAGGTCACATCTTCAATGTATGAAAGATCTACATCGTATAAGGCAGCTGATTTTACAAAGGCATCCCAATATGAGCTGAGTAATTTTGGCTTTAATGTGCTGTAAACAGGGTCGTTATCATAATCTAGGGTTTCAACTACTGGAGTTGTATCAGCAGTTGAAAGGGTTTGTGAGGTTGAATCCTCTTCCACAGGAGAACAACTTAGAACTAATATAAACAGAATTATTTTTTTTTTCATAACATCTAGTTTGAACTTTTTTTTGTAAAAATACAAATACTTATTAAAGTACTTTTAGTTGCTTCAATCGGATTAAGGTTTTTAGACTGGAATAACAAGTAATAATGAATAAAAAAAACCCTCCACTCAGGAAGGGTTGATCATTTTAAAATAAGTCAATATTTTAATGTTTTTTGAATTCTCCCTCACTATTGACTGACATAACAACTTTCCACATCACTTGTTTGTAGAATTGTCCCCCCATCAAGCTATTGATTTCACTTAGATTAGGGATCTTTGGACTACTTTTCCATCCCCCATCTAATGCATCACCATAGGTCATGTAGGTGTCTATTGTGAGATAATTCCAATTATAGCCACTGCCCCTTGGAGAAACGACATTTGAGGCAGACCAAAGTTTTTGAGTAGTTTCATTTTTAGCCATCATTTTTTTGATAAATTTTCCCCAAACTTTTCCTTGAAGGTCATTCATTTTATTAATGTCGGTGACATTAGAAAAATTTGTTTTCACAAAATTATGATGATCCCAATCAGAATCAAACTCAGTGTGAACTCTATTTAAGAAAACCTGTCCAACTCTTCTTGAATCAATATATAATGCTCGATTCACAAAAACAGCTGCGGCATCACCCATCTGTGACATTACATTTTGAGATCCCTCACCAAATGATTTTCCCAGTTGGTCAATATTTTTTTTACTTCCTGCGCCTATATAAAATAGTACGTTAGGTTCGTCAGCACTTCCGCCCATTCGTTGGAGCATTGCCCAGCCGGTCATATTTCCTTTTTTAATTTGATCCTGAGCTACTTTACTCCAAAAATGTTCTTCGTTTTCAATCATAATAGAGATTTCGTCTGAAGGTACATTCCTAAAATCATACATATAATAGTTCTGCGAATAAGCAAATCCTGCCATCATGAATAATAGGGTTGTAAAAATTTTGATTTTCATTTGATATTGATTTATGGTTAATATTTGGTTTAATATAAAAAAATTTAAGTAATAATTGAGCCTTTTGAGTTCCCATTCAGTCCTGTTTTAATTTATCTTCTCATTACTAACTGCAACTTTTCAGCGATTATCAAATCTTGACTCGTTTAAATGAGTCATTGAGAAATGCAATGATATATTGTGGGTATTCAGTACTTTTATATCTTGACATTAAGATGGGTTTAAAAGGATTTTCTTTGTTCTAAATGCTTTTAAAAAGATAAAATAAGGGATTGAAAAAAAGGTTTTTTTTATTTGTTTTAAATCAAAATTTATAACTAGTAAAAAGTTAATTGTTAAAAAGAAAAAATTTGCAGCATTTTTGATTATATTTTCAAAAAAAATAAAGAGAAAAATTAATGAAGAAAAAGGAATGTGAAAAATGTAAAAACAAATTTAGAATGATGTACCGTGTTCAATACAAACCAGATAAAAAATGGGTTTTTATATGTAATGATTGTGCTATTGAGGTTAGAAGAGATAACGAGGACTATCGATATGGAGGAACTTGGAAAGGCTAATCAAACTATTTTTCTTGTAACAAAAACCACAGTTTTAAAAGTGTGAGGACATTAGTTCAAAATTACATGAATAGACCCCTTTTATTTTCTCTTTTTGCCTTAACATTAAGGGATATGGATTTTTTCTAAATTAGAAATACCTTAGGCAAAAAAGCGCCACCTAAAGTAATGAGTGACGCCATTCTAATAATGCTATCCAGAAAAGCTATTCTTTCAAAGCTCTTTCATTTACAGTAAACTCTTGAACCTTTCCATTTACAATTAATGCGTCGTGAACTTGATTCACCTTCATTGGAACACCATCTAGGTTGAAGCTTACAATATGCCCCGAGGTTATCCATTGTTTTAATTTGCCGTCTTTTGAAGTGAATTCATTAGCGATTAAAAACTTCGTAGTCCATTTGGGATCAGCCCCATTGGTAAACCAATTTTTTAAAAAAGCAATATGGGCTTCAGAACCTTCAATTACATCTCCTTTTGGATCATATACTTTGAAATCATTTTCAGCATTTAAGCCTTTAATTGTCTCAATATCTCTATCATTATGCGCTTTGATGTATTTCTCCCAAATGTCGACAGTCATCATATCTCCGGAGAAGAGCGGTGTTTTTTTTCCCTCAGTGATGTCATAGCCAATAATTACCTTGTTATTGTCTTGACTCGTTTCTTTCTCTTTTGGGTTTTGACAAGAAAGAATAGCGATTGAAAATAAGGCTAATAGTGTAATTTTTTTCATTGAAATGAATTTATAGTTAATAAAGAACAAACATAGAAAGATTCTAACCAAAGAACTAATCCTTTTCTTCTTAGAAATCATTTATTGTGGGTTTGAAATACTAATCTGTTTAATTTTATTAACTTACATAAAAAAATGATTTTTTTAGAAAAATACTATCCTGTAATACTCGCTTTTATAAGCTTTCTTTATTCAATATATTTATGGTTTTCAGGAAATCAATTGGATGGAATTTATGTAGGCCTATGGCCTGTAACGATTCTTGCTTTTGCTTTTGTCATAAGACAAAGAAGAAATGATGATAAAAATTCTAAGCTATGAATAATCAAATTATGTTTTTCGTTGGGCTAATAATTTTTATTATTTACGTTTACTTTCTGTTGAGCATTATCAGCAAGCAACATAAAATTCAACGAAAGGAGAATATGAATTCATATGACTCAAGTGATTTTGATGGAATTGGGAACCAAGGAAGAATACCAGATAAAGAACCCAAAGATAGAGCAATATAAAGGCTTTATGATTGGCTACATCTAGTTCTTAATGCACTATATAGGATACCCAATCCAACAACAGGAGACCTTCTTCCTCGCCTGTGGTTTACTATGACTTAGTACAGGTTTATTTTATTGTTTTTTTGAATTTGAGTGAATCCATTTTAAAAAATCTTTCTCTTCAAACGCATTATTCCAACTGTCGTGCTCAACATTTTCATATAAAGTCATTTTGGGACTACCTCCTGACGCTATGATTGCCTTTGCCATATTAAATGAATGTTTAGGACTAACTACGTTATCATTGGAACCATGAAAAATCCAGACTGGAATTTTTTGGGCATATGTTTTTGTCAACTGTGTAATTCCATTCCCACAAATAGGGGTTGCGGCTGCAAACATATTCGGTCTTCTGTATAACATTTCGTAGGTTCCCATCCCGCCCATTGATAGTCCAGAGATATATATCTTTTGTTTATCCACATCCTCTCTCTCAATAAATGTATCCATTAACTTTATAACAAGTCCTAAGCTTTTATTGGGTTTTTTAATTTCATTGCTGAAAGTTGCATTCCATTTATCAGCTGATAAACTGGGCCATCTGTCATTTTTGGAGCATTGAGGAAAAATTACCCATGAGTTATATTTTTCTCTATTTTCTTTTTTTAAAAACAATTCCCCACCATGGATTAGTTGAGAAACATTATCCTTTCCTCTTTCCCCTGAGCCATGTAAAAATAAATGCACAGGATATTTTTTATTGGGGTCAAAATTTGAAGGTTTTAAAATTCTGTAGTAAAGAGTGTCATTTTCAAAAACGAAAGTCTCTTTTTCATATAAATTGAAGTCTTGTGCGTTTAAAGTGTTGTAAATAAAAAATATTGTTAGTATAGGTAAATATTTCATTTTAATTGATTTGTAATTAATTCCTAAAATAGTACATCCCCTCAAAAAATTTTCAGCTGATATAATTTTTTGTGTCTCTAGCATAATAATAAATGTAGATTTAATTTTAAATAGGATAACTTATGAGATAATTTAAATTATTATTTGAGTTTTTTCAGATTCGATTTAGAGGAATATCCAGTGTAAAAAATTTATGGTAAGCTATTCTCTTCAGGATAAATACTGATGAAATGGTTTCGAATACGAACGGGGGTTAATTCTTTTAAATTCAGATCTATTTTCATTGCTTTACTATCGACAAAGGGCATGTGACAAGCTGCACAATCATTAAAATTGGCACCGGCCAAACTCAATGTTTTTGGAGAATGTTCTTGGCTTTGATGACAGCTGATGCACTTTAAACTAAAGTTTTGAAAGTCTCCTCTTTCTTGATCATGTGGGTCGTGACAGGTAGCACAATCCATGTTTTCAGACATTTTAAAGCACTTAGAGTCTGTTAAAAGTTTGATTTGATTTGCATGAATTTCGGGGTCCGAATTGTTTGTCGAACCATTATTACTTTTGAGCAGAAAATCATCTAAATCATCTCCCGCCTGATAGGAAAAACTTGGGATAAATTTTCTCTCTTCCGGATCCCATGCAGGTTGGCGAAATCCAGAATGACATAAGGCACAGGCATCGATTCTTGTTTTTGAGTCAGTTCACTGTACTTCAAAATGTGTTGTCCCTCTTTTACCTCAGGATTTTTTTTATGGAAGACAACATGCTCCTTGACTTCCCCGTGACATCGCTGACAATCAATTCCTAATAAAACATTATTTATATCGTATTCATTATTAACCCTGTTGGTGCTTGATGCAATCGGGGCAGTGAACGTACTGTGACATTCCATGCATCTGGGTACCACAGGTCTGGTATTGTTCATTCGCGAAGCATAGCCTGGGCTGTTGATCCATCCCTCCATAGATCCAATTATTGAGGCCTGATTTTGAAATAATCGATCCTCATTCCAATATAAAAAAGATTGCCCTCTAAATCCAGATCCAATGGTAATGTCCATGGGAGTGTGGTATGCCGGAGTTGGATTGTTTAAGACATAGAAATCTTGAAAAAGTTTATTTCCCTCTTTATTGATTACTATTTTAGTCCCATCTTTCAGATTGATTTCATTTGGCTGGGTCTTTAAAATTTCATCAAATGCACTTTCAGCAGTTTCAAATGAGGTTTTGTAATGAGAGGTTTTTTTGTGAGATTCAACGATATCTTGATGACATTCAACACAGCTTTGCATCCCTATATATTCCATCCCATTAAAATGAGTTGCAATTGGCTTAATTTCTACAAATTCACTGTTGTACGAATTGCAAGAAAGCAAAGAGCAGGACAATACCCAAACGAGGAGTAGGGTACGCACTGCAAGCCTGTTAGTAACTAAATGTTTAGAAATGATTAGCATATCATTTACTTCTATTGGTAACACATTGATTTTAAATATAGGTCTGCACTTAAAGCGATATCTATTATTTACTATATAAAGATTTATGCTGTTAAGATAAACATTTGAGTGAGAATAACCTCGATTAGGTTTAACAGAAATTATTTCTTCTGATTTCACTTACATTTTTTAACTTTTGAATGTATTTAACACCTAGCCATGAACGCTCACGCTCATGAAATGAAGGTTATTTTAAGAAATACGATACTTACAGCGCAATTGTGCTGAGAAGAAAGAGTAAGAATCAAGTTGAGTTTTCACCTTTCCTATACTACTACCCTATAAAATTATTTTTTGCTGATACAATGGATTTAAAATCCGCTTCAATTCAATGGAATCTAATTTTACTCAAACACCAAGAGTTTTTGACCATTTTGAGAAACTAAAATCAATTGTTTACCATTGTTCAAACGCACTTTATCTAAATCACGAGCATCACCAACGGCATAAAAACCAGATTCTTGTGGACTTTTAAATTTGATTTCTCCGTCAAAGGTCATAATCCCTCCTTGGAAAGCGTCAAAATTTCCTTCAAAGGGCGTACCCCCAAAATCATTCCCAACCACATAGATTAGTGTTTCCTCCTCAGTTTCCACCGCTAAAAAATCATTAATGGGTCCCCATTGGAGTGGATCGGGTAATTCATGGAGGCTGAAGTTGCCTTCTCCAAGATTTTCTACCCAGATAGATGCATCGTATTTAGCCTTTAAAAGACTTGTTTCATCAATTATTTTTTTATCCAAGTAATACTGAAGATTTGCTTCAGAAAAAGCGGCATAAGAATTAAATTCCTTACGGTAAACGGGACTCTGTTGGACAAGATTATCCCAGAATTGGGTAGGAAACATTTCCCAAGTTCCCTTAGCACTTAATTGATTGCAAAACATCATGGGATCTACACTTCCATTTTGATCAATATCTTGGGTAGAGATGATCAAAGGGGCATCTTCTGTTATCGAAAACATATTATTTTTCCCAAGATTACCCACCAATAGGTCTTGATCGCCATCTTGATCGACGTCTAAAATCGTAATTGTTCTCCAGAGTCCAGTAGTTTCTTTTAGGGACGATGAATCCGTTACAAATCCCTCTGTGAGGTTATAGAAGACCTGAATCCCAGTGTATTCTCCTACAATAACTAAATCTGCTCTTCCATCTTGATTGAGATCTCCCCATTGAGCATCATTCACCATTCCGATATTCTTTAATTGAGGGAAAAAATCTAAGCGCACCGTTTTGAATTTTCCTTGATTATTTTCAAGTAAAAAACTCGAATCAGCCAGAGGGAATGCGTTGGGTTTATTTCTTCCTCCTACAAATAAATCAAGATCACCGTCATTATCATAATCAAAGGGTCTAACCACGGATCCATTCGAATAGAGTAGAGGGAGTGCTCCAGCCACTGGATTGAAATTTCCTTTGCCATCATTTAAGAGGAGTCGATCCTCATTTAGGGCTTTTCCGGAAGATTCTACATTGCCACCTGAAACTAGGTAAAGATCTAAATCATCATCTTGGTCGGCGTCAAATAATGCGATGCTTTCGATTTCATAAGCCCTATCTTTTTCAGATGTAAATAGTGCTTGCTCCTTAAATTTATTTTGTTTCGTTTGAAAATAAAGCATGGGTGAAAAATCGGTAGAACTGGCAATAATAAAATCCTCAATCCCGTCTCCATTCATGTCTCCAATAGCCAAAGAAGGACCATTTTGTGATAGTTTGTGTGGAATGAGTCTTTGGTTAAAAAAGTCCTGAACGTTTCGCTCTTGATGTACATATTGAATATTGTATTTTGAGGCAACTTCTTGATAGGTGTATGCGGTTTCGCGTTCTTTCAGTGGAAAAGTAATCTGTTCAGCTGGAACAGCATCCCTCTGATTGAGTGAAAGTTTTTGATTTAATTCAGGATTCTGAATTTCACTAAATAAGCCATTAGGCCACAAGACCTCGATGGCATCCACTTTTTTAGAGTTTCCGAGACCAAAGTAAAGGATAGGATCAACGGAAGACATATAGCCTCTTGTTAGCTGTTGTTCTTGAAATTGAATTTCACCATCATTCATTCGCAAAACTACTTTAGCGCCTAAAGCGTTGGGGTTTTTTTGAGTTCCTTTTAGCTCTAGCTGTATATAATTGGGTTTTTGATCTTTTGATAATAGCGTGTTTTCAAACACAAAAGCGTTATCATTTATGTTATTAACCACATAATCCAAATCGCCATCCAAATCTAAATCACTAAGAATGGCTCCGTTTGAAAAAGAGGGAATTTTTAATCCCCAATCTTCTGCTTTTTCTTTAAATTTTAATCCTCCTAGGTTGTTAAAAGCATAGTTAGGGATTTTTACAATAGGGATGGATTTTAAAAGGGTGGATATGGATGCATAGGGACCTGCTTTTAACTTATAGTTTGCAAAATCCATGTCTGTGATATCTCTGGGAAATCCGTTCGTAATCAATAAATCTTTATTACCGTCAAAATCTACATCAAAGAATAGCGGTGCCCAACTCCAATCCGTTTGATAGATACCTGAAAATTGTCCTATTTCAGAAAAAGGAAATTCATTTCCATTGTTTTTAAAAAGCATATTTCGCATATGTTGATCTTGATATCCCCACTTTTTATTGAGCGTATTTTGAAAAAAAGAACTTTTTGCAATTGTTGTTTTTCTTCTTTGATGTGATTCCCCTAGCATATCTAAGGTGATTATATCGGTAAACCCATCATTGTCAAAGTCGGCTGCATCTGAGCCCATTGAGAACTTACTCTGATGTAACACCTTTTCGTCAATTTGATTTTTAAAGGTTCCATCTTGCTGATTAATATAGAGTAGATCGTTTGTTAGATAATCATTTGTAATGTATAAATCAACATAGTTGTCTTTATTTACATCCAAAGGAGTAACACTTAATCCAAAGCCTTCGATTGTGATGCCTGCTTGAA
>JAURBX010000092.1 GCA_030828745.1 Flavobacteriaceae bacterium
AAAAGAAAACTCTTATTAAAAAACAGCTATGTTCAAAAGGGGTTTAGCCTTTTACTTTTAAAAGAAGTGCACCTTTCTGGAATTAAACAAATTGCTCCGACACATATCCTTCTACAAAAGAATATAAAATTAAATTTAGATTTCTTACTTGAAGATTATAAACCCAAACTTATCGTCGCAGATGGTTCAAATGCTCCATGGTTTGCCAAACGTTGGGAAAAAAGCTGTGCAAAATATAAGGTTCCATTTCATGATACACGAAAAATGGGGGCGCTAAAAATTACCCTCGAAAGCGAGGAATAAAACTCTTTTGGTATTTTTCAAAATCTTCTGGTTTTGAAAACACTTGATAATCTCCTTGTTTAATCATTTTGAGATATAACTCAAGTTGCTGTGGCTTGAGATAACCTACTACTGGCATAATGGGAGCGCCGTTTTCGCTAAAAAAGACCATCGTAGGATACCCTTTTACCCCCAAATACTGTGTGAATTGATGAGTTCCATTTCGACCCTTTCTGTTGGGGTCATATTTGGGATTGGTATACACCTGATCAAATAATTTGATTTCTTCTTGACCTTCAGCGTTGAATTTAACTGCATAAAAATGCTCACTGATGTATTTGGAAACATCTGGGTTTTGGAAAGTATTTTTATCCAAGAGTTTACACGGACCGCACCAGTCTGTATAAACATCCATAAAAATTTTCTTGGGGGTTACTTTTTGAGCTTCTATTGCTTCTGCCAATGTCATCCATTGGATTTGCTGTGCAAAAGAAAAGGTCGAAGCTAAAATTGCAATTAGAAATAAGATTTGTTTTTTCATTCTTAAAATAATTTTTCAATCTACTTAAATTAAGCAGAAACATTGATACTGTCTTCCGCACCATGTGTTAACCTTTTGAGGGGTTTTAGAAGAAGAATAATTAAAATTGCAACAATCGTGCAAAAAATAAAAATTCCTGTGAAAATTTGCTTTTCACCTGCTGTTTCGGCAAAGCCTCCAATACTGGCTGCCAATTTATTCCCCAATCCTGTTGCCGCCCAGTACAGTCCCATGATAGAAGCGGCATATTTTACAGGAGCCAATTTAGTAATAAAAGAAAGTGAAACGGGTGATGCACAGAGTTCCCCAATGGTGTGAAATAAATAGGCTAACACCAGCCAATACATTGCAGATTTTCCCATTATTTCATAGTCCATTGCCGCAAATCGCATAAATAAAAACCCCCAACCCATAATTAAAATACCTATGGCTATTTTATAAAGCGAAGAGGCCTCTTTACCCTTTAATTTCCATCGCATCCAAAAACTACCCACAATTACAGCAAGAGTAATTATGAAAAATGAATTTAATGATTGGAACCATGATGCAGGAATTTCAATTCCTAAAAGCATTCGATCTGTTTTCTGTTTTGCATACAAATTCATCAATCCCCCTGCTTGTTCAAAGGCGCCCCAAAATACAATAATTAGTAAAAAAGAAATTAATAAAACCTTTACACGATCTCGCTCTATAGGGGTCAATTTTTTCTTTTTTAATGCATTATCAGGATGTGAACTTTTTCCAATAAAATCTCCTACACCAATTAAATATTTTTGTCCATAGGCATAGGTTATTTGACCGAAAAGCATCCCAATAGCAGCCAATCCAAATCCATAATGCCAATTATAGGTTTCTCCAATCCAGCCGCAAAGGATAGGTGCTGCAAAACCCCCAATATTGATTCCCATATAGAATATATAAAAACCTAAATCTCTTCTTTCATCTCCCTTGGGATATAAGCCTCCAACCATACTCGATATATTAGGTTTTAATCCTCCCACACCCAGGATGACAAAGAAACACCCTAAGTAAAAGCTAAATTCAGTATCAAAAGCCAAAATTGTATGTCCGATACACAAGAGAATCCCTCCCCACATGACGGTTTTCTTTTGGCCTAAAATATTATCTGCAATCCACCCGCCTGGGACCGATGCAATGTAAACAAGCATAGTATACCAACCATACAACATGATCGCTTCGGAATTGGTCCAACCAAACCCTGGATTATCTGAATTGGTTTTGGCAACCAGAAAAAGAGTAAATAAAGCCCGCATTCCGTAATAGGAAAAACGTTCCCAGAGTTCAGTAAAAAAAAGAACGAAAAGACCAACGGGATGACCAAAAACAGTTTTAGTGTTTGAATTATTAATTGTAGTCTCAGTATTCATATAGTGTCTATAAATTTTTGAGGATAAAGTTAGTCATTTTAGAATAGAGGTGTTTTCGGGTATTGCCTCCATAAATGCCGTGATTCTTGTCTGGATAAATCATCCATTCAAATTGTTTATCCGCTTGGATCAACTCTTCTACCATGCGCATCGTATTTTGCACATGAACATTATCATCTCCCGAACCATGAATGATCAAAAACTTTCCTTTGAGTTGATCAGCATAATTCAAGGGAGAGTTTAAATCATACCCTTCTGGGTTTTCTTGAGGCGTACGCATAAAACGTTCTGTATAAATGGTATCATAAAAACGCCAATTGGTAACGGGTGCTACTGCAATACCAAAAGAAAAAACATCATTTCCCGTAAGTAAACAGTGAGTTGCCATATGGCCTCCAAAACTCCAACCCCAAATTCCAATTCGATTAGCATCGACAAAGGGTAGTGCTCCTAGTTGTTTTGCTGCAGCAATTTGATCCAAAGCTTCATATTTAACAAGATTGAGATAGGTGGCTTTTTTAAATGCCGCACCTTTAAAACCCGTTCCTTTTCCGTCCACGCAAGCAATGACATAGCCTTGGTTGGCCAAGGATTTATGCCAGAGATCACGTTGGTCTCCCCAACGATTGGCAACTTGTTGAGACCCCGGACCTGAATATTGAAACATCAGCATGGGATATTGTTTTGAAGGATCAAAATCTGCAGGTTTAATCATCCACATATTTAAGGTCTCTCCATTGATCTCAAGGGTCGAAAATTCCTTTCTTGAAAAACCGAATGGCTCCAAAGTTTTAGATAAGTCATCATTCTTCAAAATAGTATATAATGGAGTATTTTTTCTTGTTTGATAAAGCGTATAAATGGGGGGCGTCTTTTCATCTGAATACGAATGAATGTAGTATGCGCCCCCTACACTAAAAGTAGCTCCATTTGTCCCTTGAGTAGGCTGAAGCTTGCGTTTTCCTTTTCCTGATAATTTGATCGCATACAGACCCCGCTCTGTACTACTTCCTTCCACGGATTGATAGTAAATTTCTTTGTTTTTGGGGCTGTAATCAAATAGTGCAGTCACTTCCCAATTTCCTTTTGTAATTTGTCTAATCAAACCCCCGTTTTTATCGTAATGGTAAATATGATTAAAACCATCTTTTTCACTGGTCCATAAAAAACTTCCGTCTGCTAAAAATTTTAAATTATCATGAATACTAACATAGGTCTCTTCCTTTTCTTCTAGGAGAAGTTGTACTCTATTTTGCTGGGAATTCCAACGCCATACTTTCAGGTCATTTTGATGCCGATTTAAAGTTTGAATGATTAAGCCATTTGCCCCATCGGAATAATTAATTCTTGGTATGTAATACGGACTTTCTCCCTCAAAACGAATTTTATCTTTCTTTCTTGTCTCCAAAGCAAAACGATACAAAGTAATCTCTGAATTTTCCTCTCCTGCTTTGGGATATCTGAATTGATAAGGAAATGGGTAGACGTCATTCCCATAAATATCCATTGAAAAAATAGGGACATTGGATTCATCAAAGCGCATATATACCAGTTCAGAGGAATCAGGACTCCAATCAAAGGCACGGACAAAACCAAATTCTTCCTCATAAACCCAATCCGTGATTCCGTTGATGGTCTTATAGTCTCCGTCAAAAGTCACTTGAATGATATTTTGGTTTTGAAGCTCTTTTACAAATAAATTCCTTCTATAAACATAGGCTATTTTCGTTCCATCGGGAGAGAAGAGAGGTTCTTGAATTTTAGCATCTACGACTTTTTCAAGTTCCTTTGATGTCAAATCATAAATCCAATAGATAGCTTGTTTTGATCTTCTATAAATTTGATCTGAAGCTGTTTCTAAAAGTATCTTTTGTTCCTTTTTAGAAAAAGAGTATCCCGATAAGCTTTTTACTTGCGGATAGTCTGCAGTATTGAATAAAATAACCCCATCGTTTGGATTTCCAAAATCATAACGCATAATAGTGGCTTGACTCATCCCTTCTTTCTCTAAAACGGTATATTGCGTTCCATTTTTCATAGATCGGATGGACTCCAATCGCTCGGGATTATAGTCGTCTTTCCAAAGTTTATCTAGCGAAAGTGAAGGTTTTTGTGCCACACATAAAGAGGCAAAAAAGAACAGAAAGGCTGTTTTTTTCATAGTAAAAATGGTTTGGGAAGCAATTTAGTGAAATCTCAGCAATCCTACTTTTTTAAAGGGGTTCAAAATCTGTATCTTTACCCAAAAAAGTATGAGTAAGCGGATTGATGGGTTTTCCAAACTCAGTAAAGCAGAGAAAATTGATTGGATTACCAAAACTCATTTTAAAGATGCTCAACAAGCTGCCCAACAGTTACGCTCCTATTGGAATTCATCACCTGAGGTTCAAACCCAACATGACGAGTTCATTGAAAATACACTAACAAATTTTTACCTTCCCCTGGGAGTTGCTCCCAACTTCTTGATAAACAAAACTGTTTATACTTTACCCATGGTTATTGAGGAAAGTTCAGTAGTGGCGGCTGCAGGAAATGCTGCTAAATTTTGGTATGACAAAGGGGGCTTTGACGCAGAAGTTATCGACACGATTAAAGTGGGACAAGTACATTTTCTTTATGCAGGTGATCCTTCTTTTCTAAATTCTTTTTTTGAAAACAATAAAACTGCACTACTAAAAGCTACAAAACCTTTGACACTCAATATGGAGCAACGTGGCGGAGGAATTGTAAGTCTAGATTTAGTCAATAAAACATCTGTACTGGACCATTATTATCAATTACATGTTCGGTTTAAAACCGCTGATGCTATGGGTGCTAATTTTATTAATTCTTGCTTAGAATGTTTAGCCCATGCCCTAGAAGAGCAAAGTCAAAAAGACACGGCTTTTTCAGCACAAGACTCGAAAATAGAAGTGATAATGAGTATTCTTTCTAACTATGTTCCAGAATGCTTAGTTCGTGCAAAAGTTTCTTGTCCTGTTGATTCCATTGCCCCCCAAGAAGGTATGGATGGATTCACATTTGCCCAGAAAATGGTTCAAGCTATTGAAATTGCGAATGTTGAGTCCTATCGTGCCGTAACCCACAACAAAGGAATCATGAATGGCGTTGATGCGTTGGTTTTAGCAACGGGAAATGATTTTAGAGCAATAGAAGCAGGAGTTCATGCCTATGCCGCTCGTTCAGGACAATACGCTTCTTTAAGTCAAGCCACAATCATAGACGGACAATTCACGATGGAACTCACCTTACCCTTAGCAATTGGCACCGTTGGAGGGTTAACAAAACTTCATCCCATGGTGGGCTGGTGTATGGAGCTTTTGGAATATCCTGATGCTGAAACCTTAATGAAAATTATTGCCGTGGCAGGTCTCGCGCAAAATTTTGCAGCTTTACGTTCCTTGGTCACATCAGGGATTCAAAAAGGACATATGAAAATGCACTTATTTAATATTTTGAATCAGCTCCAGGCAACAGAAAAACAAAAAGAAGCAGCCTTAGTTTATTTCAAATCTCATACCGTAAGTGTAAAAGCCGTTGGTGATTTTTTAAGTTCAAATAAGGATTAAATGCAATCATTTTATAGTCATGGGAAATTATTGTTGACCGCAGAATATGTGGTCTTAAAAGGGGCTAAAGCCCTAGCAATACCCTGTCAAAAAGGACAAATTTTAAACTATACCCCCCAAAACACAAAACAGCTCGTCTGGGAGAGTTATGATCTTCATAATAACTGCTGGTTTAGTGCCAGCTTCCAACTTCCTTCTTTTGCTATCGAAAAAAGTTCAGACTTGGCTATGGCTCAAAAGTTAAGTGCCATTCTTGTATCGGCAACAAAACAAAACAAACAGTTCTTAGCAAAGCAAGGCGGGAAGGTGCAAACCTATTTGGAATTTGATCGCAACTGGGGTTTAGGAAGTTCCTCAACCTTAATTTCAAATATAGCCTTATGGGCCCGAGTTAATCCCTATGTTTTACTGAAACAAAGTTTTGGGGGTAGTGGTTATGATCTTGCCTGTGCCCAATCCGATTCACCGCTCTATTACACTCGAAACGACGTGCAACCCATTGTAGAATCCGCTCCTTTCGACCCTCCTTTTAAAGAACACTTATTTTTTGTTTATCTGAATAAGAAACAAAGTAGTTTGGCAGCAATCAATGCTTTAGATTGGGCGTTAATGGATCAAAAAATTATCAGCAAAATTAATAACATTACAGAAAAAATAATGGAGTGTACCGCTCAAGATGCATTTAACACCCTCCTATTAGAGCATGAAAAAAGTATTGGTGCCTTGTTAAAGCAGACTCCTGTACAAGCCTTATTTTTTCAGGATTTCAAAGGTGCAATCAAAAGTCTTGGGGCTTGGGGAGGCGATTTCATTCTCGCTTCAGGAAATGAAGAAACCCTAAGTTACTTCAAAAATAAAGGCTACTCAACGGTTCTCCCTTATTCAGAAATGATTTTCAAACCTTAAACTGTCTTAAAAAACTGAAGGGAGCGCCCATCGATCATAGCGGAGATTTTATTTTTATGGCAAATCCCTACAAAAAGTTCTTTTCCCTTTTTAAATTCCAATAGATTTTTTGACTTATTATATGCTGCGGTAAAAACGTTCGTTTCCTCGGAATCTGTTTTATATTTCACCCAACCTTCTACCTCGCTTTCTGAACTAAAAAACAATTTGTAATAAGTTGCATCAGACTCAATATTGGCGTTGCATTTCCAAACGGAACCAACCCATTCTTTGAGGTACCTTTTTTTAAAAAATGTTTGAAACAAATACATATGAATAGCCTTTTTAAAACTATTAACCAAAGTTCATGCCAAAAAAAAATCCCCTCATAAAATGAAAGGATTTTTTACACTTTTTGTGGTACGCAACTAATAATAGAGTGCTCTATTATCATCAATGGTTGCGACAGATTCTAATGCTTGGAAAATACTTTCTGAAATTTTTGAACTGAGATTTAACATCATTTGCTCTGTATATTCCGTATAATCTTCAAGATCCTCTGCTATATTTTTCTTTACAAGTAACACCTTGTAAACGCCTTTATCACCTGCAATTAAATTTGAAGTTGCACCTTCTTCCAAAGCAAATGCTACCCCTACTACATAAGGCTCATTTCCTGCGCCTACGATTGAAGGGTTTCTTTGATTGATTGCAGATGCTGTTTCAATGGTTAGTTCTTCCTCTGAAGCTATAGCCTCTAAAGTAACTTTGTCTTTATACTGTTGCTTGATCAGTTCTGCCTTCTTTTTATTGGCTAGTTTTTTACGAACCTGAGAACC
>JAURBX010000045.1 GCA_030828745.1 Flavobacteriaceae bacterium
ATCATCTGCCCAAGTCAAGCAATTGTCTTCTATATATTCATAAAGGTAATTTGAAGTCGCTACATGATTTTTAAATAGCTTCGCTGCACATTTCAAATCATCTTCAATGGATGGCTTTTCTAATGCAAGATAGGATTGAAATAATTGAGAACTTGAAAGGGTAACAAACAAATCTTTTAAAAATTTAAATTCTAAATCCCACTTAATAAGCTTTTTGTTATCTAATTGTTTGGCCAAATCCTCATGCTCTTTTAAAAAAACCAACACTCGGTTTTGAGTGAATTTTTGAAGGGTTAAAAAGTGGGTTTCGTTCTGAATTTTATTTTTTTGAATAATCAATAATTGTTCCTCAGCATAGGCGTGAAGTGACTTTAAAAGCCCCAATAGAAGAAGATATAAGTTAAAGGTTTGCTCCACACTCTCCTTAAAAAAAACAACTTCTTGTTCCAACTTATTTTGTTGTCCAAGGTTGAAGGAATAAACTGACTGCATTACTTTAATGCGGATATGTCGTCGTGTAAGCATGTTTTAGAACTTTGTTGGGTGCAAAATTAATTTATTAATCTGAAAAACAACGACATTCCCTAACTAAAAGTTTCAATCCCCTTTTTTATTTTAAGCACATGCATTTGCTTACCTTTGGTTGCACTAATATGAAAGAACTTCAATACATAAATAAGTATTTTTTAAAGTATCGCACTAAACTTTTACTGGGTTTACTTATAACTATAGTTGCCCGTATTTTTTCACTCTTTGCGCCTCGTCTCATTGGAAACTCTCTTACAGCTGTTGAGAAATTTTTACAAAATCCTGATGGCAATTTAGATCAAATTCAAACTGTTTTATGGGTTAATATATTAATCATCATAGGAACAACGCTTGTTTCTGGATTTCTTACTTTCTGGATGCGCCAGACCATAATAAATGTATCTCGCTATATCGAATTTGACCTGAAAAATGAGATTTTTTGGCACTACCAAAGACTTACCCAACGGTTTTATAAAAATAACCGAACGGGAGATTTGATGAATCGTATTAGCGAAGATGTTGGGAAAGTCAGAATGTACGTAGGGCCTGCCTTTATGTATAGCGTAAATACAGTTTCCTTATTTGTAATTGTTATTTCTTACATGGTAAGCATTGCTCCAGAATTAACACTTTACACCATTTTACCTTTACCCATTTTATCTTTTACTATTTACAAATTGAGTAGAATAATTAATGTTAAAAGTGCTTTGGTCCAAGAGATGTTGTCTAAAATGTCCTCTTTTGCACAGGAGGGTTTTAGTGGAATTGCAGTAATAAAATCCTACAACCTTCAAGCAAAGATCAATACCAATTTTGATGCATTGGCTTCAGAAAGTTACCATAAAAACATGGGATTAGTTAAAGTTCAAGCTTGGTTTTTCCCCCTAATGATTTTACTTATTGGTTGTAGTAACCTAATTGTAATTTATGTTGGAGGGAATCAATATATCAATGGCGAAATTGAAATTGGTGTCTTGGCAGAATTCATTATTTATGTAAATATGCTCACATGGCCCGTTGCTGTTGTAGGTTGGATCACCTCAATTGTTCAACAAGCCGAAGCTTCCCAAAAAAGGATTAATGCCTTTTTAAAAGAACAACCTGAAATTGAAGATGGGCCTGGAGTTCATAAAAAAATAAAAGGAAACTTAAGTTTTAAAAATGTCTCTTTACACTACCCTGAAACTAAAATACAAGCATTAAGCAAGATTAACCTGGATATTTCCAAGGGAGTAACTTTAGGGGTTATTGGAAATATTGGATCTGGAAAGTCAACACTTCTAGATTTAATCTCTCGATTGTATGATCCTACAGAAGGTAAAATCGAACTGGATGGCAAAGATTTGAAAGAATATCAATTAGAAGAATTGCGATCCTCCATTGGCTATGTCCCACAAAACGCCTTTTTATTTTCAGAAAGCATCGAGGACAATATTCGATTTGGATCCATTGAAGCAAAAGAAAAAGACATTGTAGAGGCAACAAAAAGAGCTGCAGTTCACCAAAACATTACAGCCTTTAAGGAAGGGTACAAAACACTTCTGGGAGAACGAGGAGTAACATTGTCTGGAGGACAAATTCAACGTGTTTCAATTGCACGTGTTTTCATTAAAGATCCTAAAATTCTATTACTGGATGACTGTCTCTCAGCCGTCGACACAGATACCGAAGAAGAAATTCTCAAACACCTTAAATCTGTATCGCAGGACAAAACAACCATCATTGTAAGCCATCGTATTTCTTCCATAAAACATGCCGATCAAATTATTGTTTTTGAAAATGGTGAAATTGTTCAACAAGGCAAACACGTTGATTTAATTGGGACTGAAGGCTATTACAAAGAATTATCACAAAAACAACAGTCTGATAATTCTAAATAATAGGTTTTCATTTATTTTTTTAATAAAATTGCTTTAAAACCAATACTTATTTAAACGTAAATGTCTTATTCAGATAACGAAAATATGGAAGAAATATTCTCCAAAGTTTTAAGAGCGGGTCGGAGAACTTATTTTTTTGACGTCAGAGAAACAAAAGCTAGCGACTATTACCTTACTATAACGGAGAGTAAAAAGTTCACAAACGACGATGGTACTTTTTTCTTTAAAAAGCATAAAATCTATATTTATAAAGAAGATTTTAATAATTTCACTTCATTACTTGATGAAGCCATTGGTTACATTTTTGAACAGAGAGGTCAGGAGGTTATTAGCGAACGTCACCAAAAGGATTATTCTCCCGACAGAATAAATTCAGATCAAGTGTAACACTCATTTGCATCTCTGTCTATAAAAAACAACCCCATTTTATTTCTTCATCTTAGTAATTATAATAAACTTTAAGGAATATAATCTTTACCCATGAAAAAATCATTTACACTTTTATGCATACTACTAAGTAGTCTCGTATTTAGTCAAGTAACTCTGGATTATTATCTAGATGCCGATCATCCATACAATGCCGATATCCCAACTCCAAAAGAACTTTTGGGTTATGAGGTAGGTACATGGCATGTCTCGCATGATAAATTGGTTAATTATATGTATCGCCTTGCCCAAGCGTCTGACCGAATTAGCATTGAAAGCAGAGGGACAACCTATGAAGGCAGGCCATTGTTACTACTAACCATCACAAGTCCTGAAAATCATTCGAAACTGGATGCTATTCAAAAAACACATCTTCAACTTACAGAACCCGGAGGACAATCCATTGACGTTTCCCAACAACCCCTCATTGTTTATCAGGGTTTTTCAATTCATGGCAACGAACCTAGCGGAGCCAATGCAGGTCTTTTAGCGGCATACCATCTTGCTGCCAGTGAGGCTTCTGAAACCAACCGATTATTGAACGATGTCGTCATCTTATTTGACCCTAGTTTCAATCCTGATGGTCTTCAACGTTTTGCATATTGGGCCAATACCAATAAAAACCAAAACCTTATCGCTGATCCTAATGACAGAGAATACAGAGAAGTTTGGCCTGGAGGTAGAACCAATCACTACTGGTTTGACCTCAACCGGGATTGGCTACCAGGACAATTGCCAGAATCACAAGCCCGCTTAAAATCATACACAAAATGGCTTCCTAATATTCTAACAGACCACCATGAGATGGGGACAAATTCAAGTTTCTTTTTTCAACCTGGAATTCCTTCAAGGGTGAATCCCTTGACACCAAAAAAGAACCAACAACTCACTAAGAAAATTAGAGAATTCCACATTGAAGCTTTTAATAAGCTCGGGTCTTTGTATTATTCTGAAGAAGATTATGATGACTTTTTCTATGGAAAAGGCTCAACCTATCCAGATGTTAATGGAGGAATTGGTATTTTATTTGAACAAGCAAGTTCAAGAGGTCATATGCAAGAAAGTGATAATGGCTTACTCACCTTCCCTTTTACAATTCGCAACCAATTGACCGCAGCTTTCTCAACTCTTAAAGCGGCTGGGGCAATGCGCATTGAATTATTAAACTACTTCCGTGATTTTTATAAAAACACCCTGAATGATGCTTCAAAAAGTAAACAAAAAGCCATTCTTTTTGGGAATCCAAAAGATCCTTCAACTACCTACCATCTGGCGAATACACTGAAAAGGCATCATATTAAATTTCATCAATTGAAGAATGAAGTTGTAAGAAACGGGAAGAAATACAGTCCAAAAACAAGCTATATCATCCCTCTAGAGCAAACAAAGCATCAATTAATTCGAGCTATGTTTACCACTCAAAGTACTTTTAGAGATAGTTTATTCTATGATATTTCTGCATGGACTTTTCCTTATGCTTTTAACCTAAATCATGCATACGAAAACAATACATCCAACCTAGGCCCTCTTGTAAATGACTTAAAAGCACCTGAAGGAAAAGTAATAAATAAAGATTCTTATGCTTATGTATTTGAAGCGCACAATTATTATGTTCCTAGACTTTTGAATAAGTTACAAAAGCAAGATGTTAGAATAAAAATTGGACTTACCCCTTTTACTTTAAAAGGAAAAAAATATGATTATGGGACCTATATGATTCCAGCTAAAAATCAATCCATGAGTGAAAATGAGTTATATGATATCCTCAAAAAAGCAGCAAAAGAGACACACGTTACTATTCATGGAGTTAATACGGGGTCCACACAGGGGATTGATTTGGGATCGGGAGACTTTTCAACGGTAAAAAAACCTAAAATAGCTCTCTTGGTGGGCGATGGTATTCGAAGTTATGATGCTGGCGAAATATGGCATTTATTGGACACGAGACATGAAATTGCAATTACTAAAATTGATATTCGCAATTTGAAGCAAAATGATTTAAATCACTATACCCATTTTATCCTACCCGATTATTATGGATCTGGATTAGATATGCACACTGAAAAAATTAAAGAATTTGTTCGTGAGGGCGGTACTCTGATTGGTTACCGGTCTGCTACAAAATGGTTAAATAAAAATGAGTTTATAAAGCTTGATTTTGTTGATCAAAATCTAGTAGCAAAAGGAATTAGCTTTGAGAAAAAAGACAACTTTAAAGGTGCCCAACAAACAGGGGGAGCTATTTTTAATGCAAGGATTGACAGAAGTCATCCGATCAATTTCGGTTATCAAAACACGACGCTGCCTATGTTTAGAAATTCAAATCTTTATATCAAGGCAGACGAGCAGAGTTACAATAATCCCATTCAATACACCTCTGACCCTTTGTTGAGTGGCTATATTTTAGAAGAAAATTTAGCTATCCTGAAACATACTGTTCCTTTTAAAGTGAGCAGTCTTGGAAAAGGTAAAGTAATTGCATTGACAGACAATACAAATTTCAGAGCCTTCTGGTATGGTACGAATCGTATTTTAACAAATGCATTATACCTCTCTGATAAAATGTAATTTAAAGAATTTGTTGTCCATTGGGAAGTTGAGATTCTGGGGCTAGGAGAATAACGTCTTCTCCCTCTTTAGCTCCCAAGACTAGACATTGACTTTCAAAATGTGCGACTTTTCGTGTCCCTATATTAACTACGGCGATCACTTGGCGATTAACCAAATTCTGTGGGGTATAACGCTGTGTTATTTGAGCTGATGACTGAAGCGTTCCCAAAGGGCCAAAATCAATAAATAATTGGTATGCGGCTTGTTTCGCCTCAGGAAATTCTTTAGCCGAAAGGATGGTACCCACGCGTAAATCTAATTTTTCGAATGTAGAATAGTCAATCATGTTTATTTTTTGATTGGTATAAAAATACTACTTTTAATTTCGTTAAATAAAAATTTTTATGGCACTCACAGAATCCTATATGCTACCCTTGGGAACACACGCACCCAATTTCATTTTACCTGATGTGGTTTCAAATAAAGACAAATCTTTGCAGGAACTTAAAGGAGAAAAAGGAACGCTGATTATTTTTATGTGTAATCATTGCCCTTACGTGGTTCATCTCATGGAGGCTATTGTAAAAACAGCTGAAAAAATTTCAGATCAAGGCATTGCCACCCTAGCTATCTCAAGTAATAGTATAACTTCTCATCCACAAGATGGCCCCAAAAAAATGAGGCAATTGGCACTAGAAAAAAAATTCTCTTTTCCCTATCTTTTCGATGCAAGTCAAGAAGTTGCACATCAATATCAAGCAGCCTGTACACCAGATTTCTATCTTTTTGACAACAACTTAGGTTTAGTTTACCGCGGTAGATATGACGCTTCACGTCCAGGAAATGACATTCCGATTACAGGAGAGGATTTACACCAAGCCTGTGACAAAATGTTAAACAATCATTCAATGGAGGACATGCAGTATCCTAGTCTAGGTTGCAACATAAAATGGCATCAAGGAAATAGTCCTGAAGAAAGAGCTTAGAAACTGACTAACTCCACCTCAAATATTAAAGTAGCATCTGGAGGAATAACACCACCGGCTCCCTGTGCTCCATATCCAAGGTGGCTAGGGATTACAAAGCGAGCTCCAGCACCCTTTTTTAACAATAAAATTCCTTCATCCCAACCGGGAATGACTTGCCCCACTCCAACTGAAAATTCAATGGGCTGATTTCTTTGATAGGAAGAGTCAAAAACAGTTCCATCAACAAGAGTTCCGCGGTAATGAACAGAAACTTTTGCTCCTTTGGGTGGATGCTCACCTGTTCCTTCTTTTGTTATCTTATAATACAACCCACTCTCTGTTTTTTGCATTCCTTCAGTGAGAGATATCATTGCCTTTTCAGCAGCCTCTTTAGCCGCTTGCTTTCTGATTTCGCCACTAGAATTAAACTCTTCAAAAGCCTTTAATGCATCCCAAGCTTGAGCCTCAGCTCCATGGCGTTCAATAACTAACGTATTAACTGTATCGCCTTGAGCAATAGCATCAACAATATCTTGTCCTTCCACGACATAACCAAAAACCGTATGTTTTCCATCCAACCAATCGGTAGCGCCATGCGTGATAAAAAATTGACTTCCGTTGGTTCCAGGTCCAGCATTTGCCATAGAAAGTGTTCCTGCTTTATTGTGCTTTAATTCAGGGTGAAATTCATCATCAAATTGATATCCTGGACTACCAGTTCCCGTTCCTTGTGGACATCCACCTTGAATCATAAAATCGGCAATAACGCGATGAAATTTTAATCCGTCATAATATGGCTCCCCTTCACCTTTATGATCATTTTTTTGTTTCCCTTCAGCTAAACTGACAAAGTTTCCTACAGTTCCCGGAGTTTTATCATAAGTAAGTTGAAGTACTATATTTCCTTTTAAGGTTTCAAATTTTGCGTAAATGCCTTCCATAATAAATTTATTTGGTGGCAAAGATAAGAAACCCCTTTGATCCGAAAAGTTTAATTGGCAATTTCGCTCATGAATTTCAAACGATATAAACGCAACTCTTCCTCATCATAATCCCCATCAAACTCATCAAAAGCAGCTTTAATAGAATCTGTTTCTGCCTCGATGAAATAATCGTATAATTCTTCCACTTGATCCTCATCAAAAAGATCTTCAATACAATAATTAATATTGAGGCGTGTTCCTGAAAAAACAATAGTTTCCATCTCAGCAACTAATTTCTCCATATCCATCCCTTTAGCTGAGGCGATATCTTCAAGAGGTAATTTTCTATCAACGCTTTGAATTAGGTATAGCTTGAGAGCGGAATTTATCCCAGTACTCTTGACAATTAAATCATGAGGTCGAACAATTTGATTTTCTTCCACATAAGATTCAATTAACTCCAAAAACTTAGCGCCATAACGCTTTGCCTTACCTTCGCCTACTCCATTAATATTGATCAATTCTTCTTGATTAATAGGATATTTAAGACACATGTCTTCCAAAGAATATTCTTGAAAAACAGCATAAGGAGGAACTTGATTAGTTTTCGCGATGTCTTTTCGCAAACTCACCAAAAGCCTCATTAGTGCTGAATCAAGAACTCCTTGCGATTTGTTTTGAATAACATTAACACTTGGCAAGCTGTCATATTTATGATCCTCTGTCATCAGGAATGACTCCGGTTTAGAAAAGAAATTTTTTCCTCTGGCTGTGACTCTTAACAATCCATACGTCTCAATTTCCTTTAGTAAATATCCACCCACCAAAGCCTGACGAATTAGAGCCATCCAAAAGAAAGTGTCTTTAGAAGCACCTTTACCAAATATTTCAGCTTCATGAGTTTTGTGTGATTGAATAAGGGCATTTTTTTCTCCAAGCAAAGTTTTTACAACTTCTTTCGATTTGTATTTTTCTTTTGTAAAAAGGATCGTTTCTATCAATATGCTGAGCTCATTTTGAACTTCAAATTGCTTTTTAGGAAAGCGCATATTATCATCCATATCCCCTCCGTCTCCTGTTTCATTATCAAATTCTTCTCCAAAATAGTGAAGAATATATTTCCGTCGTGAGATAGAACTTTCGGCATAAGCCACCATGTCTGCCAGTAAGGCCATTCCTATTTCTTGTTCTGCCAAGGGCTTCCCAGACATAAATTTCTCTAATTTCTCAATATCCTTGTAGGCATAAAATGCTAAACAATGACCTTCCCCTCCATCTCTTCCTGCACGGCCTGTTTCTTGATAATAACTTTCAATACTTTTAGGAATATCATGATGAATAACAAAACGTACATCCGGCTTATCAATTCCCATTCCAAATGCAATGGTAGCGACAATAACATCGCAATCATCCTTGAGAAATTGATCTTGATTATTAACTCTAGATTTTGAATCTAACCCCGCATGATAAGGCAAGGCATTAATCCCATTGACCTGTAGCGTCTGTGCCAATTCCTCTACGCGCTTTCTTGAAAGGCAATAAATGATCCCTGACTTTCCTGAATTTTGCTTTATAAATCGAATGATATCGGAGTCTACTTGTCCTGTTTTGGGTCGAACTTCGTAATATAAATTAGGCCGATTAAATGAAGCTTTGAATAATCTTGCGCCTGTGATACGCAAGTTTTTCATAATATCTTCTTGTACTTTGGGTGTAGCCGTTGCAGTTAATGCAATAATGGGTATAGCTTGTTCAAACTGCTCTAGTATGGATCTCAAGTTTCGATATTCGGGTCTAAAATCATGACCCCATTCTGAAATACAGTGGGCTTCGTCAACAGCTAGAAAGGAAATGTTTACCGATTTAAAAAAATCAATATTTTCTTTTTTAGACAAGGATTCAGGAGCAACATAAAGCAGTTTGGTTACTCCATTACGAATATCGGACTTTACCTGCTCTACAGCTGTTTTATTTAAAGAAGAATTTAATACATGTGCAATTCCATTTTCTGATGAAATTCCACGAATTGCATCTACTTGATTTTTCATCAAGGCAATCAGTGGAGACACCACAATGGCCGTTCCCTCCTGCATTAATGCTGGAAGTTGGTAGCACAAAGATTTACCTCCTCCAGTTGGCATGATTACAAAACTGTTTTCTTGATTAAGCAAATGAGAAATAACACTTTCTTGTAAACCTTTAAAGGTTGAAAAACCAAAGTGTTTTTTTAATGCTTTTTTCAGATCATCTGAATTCATTAAGACTAATATGAGGGTTTAATTTTTCATAATTTTTTCACTATCCAATATAACTCTTTTTCAAAAGGTTTACAAATTAGAAGAGAACTAATATCCTAGATGTAGAAAAAAACAGCAAAAAGAGTTTTATCTTATTCGATACCAATTGTTTTTAATATTTTTGCAGAAGTAATTTTTTATCAAAACAGCAATAATAGTTTATGAGCGAAACTCCCCCAAAAGACGAAATGTCTTTTTTGGATCACCTCGAAGAATTGCGCTGGCACTTAATCAGGTCGGTATTAGCGATCGTCATTATCGGTACGATTGCCTTCCTGTTTAAAGACTTTATTTTTGATGTGCTTTTGTTTGGTCCAAAAAACAAGGATTTTATTACGTATCGCTGGTTTTGCACAATATCTCAAACACTGGGACAAGGAAGTAGTTTTTGTATTGATGAATTACCCTTTCGTATTCAAAGTAGAACGGTAGCAGGACAATTCTCGGCTCACTTGTGGACCTCCGTTCTCGCTGGATTCATCCTTTCCTTTCCTTATATCATATATGAGTTCTGGAAATTCATTAGCCCAGGGCTCTATGAAAAAGAGCGTAAAAATGCTCGAGGCTTTATTTTCATTGCTTCCATTTTATTTTTTATCGGTGTTTTATTTGGCTATTACATCGTAACACCACTTTCGATCAACTTCCTAGGAAACTATTCTGTCAGTAGTGAGATTTTTAATGATTTCGATTTAAGTAGTTATATTGGACTGTTACGCGCTTCCGTTTTGGCATCAGGAATCATTTTTGAATTGCCAATCATCATTTACTTTTTGACACGTGTAGGAGTAATTACTCCCCAATTTTTAAAGAAAAACAGAAAAATTTCGCTTGTATTGGTCTTGAGTCTTTCTGCCATTATTACCCCTCCAGATGTTGTAAGCCAAATTATCGTGAGTATTCCCATCTTGATTCTCTACGAAGTAAGCATCATCATTTCAAAGATTGTAACAAAAAATCAAGACAAAGCCCTACAAAATGAATAGTCAAGTAACCGAATTTAACGACTACAGAAGTAGGATGAACGAACGCTTATTGGACGGGGGTTCCACTATGTTAAAACGAATCTTCAGTCTTGACAAACAGGCCTATCAAGAAGGTGAGTTGAATGTGGCAACCAAAGAGCTTCTTGGTCTTGTGGCCTCTGCGGTGCTTAGATGTGACGATTGTGTAAAATATCATCTGGAAAACTGCTTTAAGGAAAAGCTGTCTAAAACAGCCGTCATGGAAGCCCTTGAAATTGCTACTTTAGTGGGAGGAACAATTGTCATTCCCCATTTAAGAAAAGCTTATGAGTTTTGGGAAGCTCTTGAATCAAATTCAAAATCATAAAATGAAGTTAAGTGCAAAAAACATCGAAAAAGCATACCGAGGACGAAAGGTGGTCAAAGGCATTTCTCTGGAAGTTTCTCAAGGAGAAATCGTAGGTTTATTAGGACCCAACGGGGCTGGAAAAACCACTTCTTTTTACATGATTGTTGGACTCATCAAGCCCAACAACGGTTCGATATACTTGAATGAACAAGAAATCACAAAATTCCCCATGTACAAAAGAGCACAGCAAGGGATTGGCTATCTAGCTCAAGAGGCTTCTGTATTCCGAAAACTGAGTGTTGAAGATAATATTTTGAGTGTTTTGCAAATGACATCGCTTTCCAAAACAGCTCAAAAAGAAAAAATGGAATCCTTACTTGAAGAATTTGGATTAAACCATATTCGAAAAAATAGAGGAGATTTATTATCGGGAGGGGAACGCCGTAGAACGGAGATTGCCCGAGCACTGGCAACCGATCCTAAATTCGTTCTGCTTGACGAACCCTTTGCAGGAGTAGATCCTGTGGCAGTTGAAGACATCCAACGTATTGTGGCGCATCTTAAAAAGAAAAATATTGGAATTTTAATTACCGACCATAATGTCCAAGAAACCTTAGCGATTACGGATAAAACATATCTTATGTTTGAGGGAAGCATTTTAAAAGCAGGAACCCCAGAAGAATTAGCCTCTGATGAAATGGTAAGAAAAGTATATCTCGGTCAAAATTTTGAACTTCGTAAGAAGAAACTATCATTTTAATAATCTCAACACCTAAAATTTAATGCAATTAGACATTAGAAAGCCCTTCCCTGAGGAGTTTGAAACGATTTCTCAATTGATAAACCATGCCTTTTCTGTTGAACCCTTACCCCTAGCTTCTGACTTTTTTAAAGACCCAAAAATAAATTGCTTTGTTGCAGTTGCCAATGATGAAATACTCGGTACGGCAAGCTTACACATCATTCAAAAAAACAATCGAAAGATGGGGCTTATTGAAGATGTGGTAGTCGCTCCCAATTCCCAAGGAAAAGGAATCGGAAAAAAATTAATACATGAACTCATTCAATCTGCTGAAAAAATCGGGTGTTACAAAACTATTTTAAACAGTACCGTGTCCAATCAAGTTTTTTATGAAAAACTCGGGTTTTCAAAAGAACAAATACAAATGACTATTAGACATTAAAATATGTGTGGAATTGTCTCCTATATAGGAAAGAAAAATGCTTTACCCATCCTTCTCGAAGGACTACAACGCCTGGAATATAGAGGCTATGATAGCACGGGTATTTTTATCAAAAGTGAAAAGGATGAAAGAATTTTGCGTGTTGCAGACAAAGTAAACGAGTTAAAATCCCTGTGTGAGAAGGAAAATCTGGAGAGTACCTACCCTTTTGGAATGGGACATACTCGCTGGGCAACACATGGAAAACCCATTGAAAAAAATGCTCATCCTCATCAATCCAACAATGGGGAATTGGTCATGATTCACAATGGTATCATTGAAAATTATGAGGTATTGAAAACCGAATTAGTAACCAGAGGCTACACCTTCTATTCAGATACAGATTCTGAAGTACTTATCAATTTATTTGAAGAAATTCAAAAAACAAAAAATATAAGTCTTGAAGAAGCGGTCCAAATAGGTCTTAATCGAGTAGTTGGTGCCTATGGTATCGTTGTTTTTGATAAAAAAAATCCATCTTCCTTGGTGGTTGCCAAATTAGGAAGCCCCCTCGCAATTGGTTTAGGAAAAGGTGAGTTTTATATTGGCTCTGATGCTACTCCTTTTTTAGAGCATACCAAAAAAGTAATTTATTTAAATGATTTTGAAGTCGCCGTCCTAGAACCTGGTTCGGACGTTCAAGTTAAGAATATAAAAGAGAATCTTTTTGTGCCGGTGGCTGTAGAAGAATTGGATTTAAATCTTGAAAATATTCAAAAGGGGGGCTATGACCATTTTATGCTGAAAGAGATTTATGAACAACCTCAAGCTATAGCAAATGCCCTCAGAGGAAGAATAAACCACAATAATCTCACAGTTCAACTAGAAAGTATCAGTCAGCATGCTTCGATATTTCTAAATGCCAAGCGAATTATTATTTTAGGTTGTGGTACTTCTTGGCATGCAGGATTGGTCGGAGAATATATGATTGAAAAAATCACCCGTATTCCAACCGAAGTAGAATATGCCTCAGAGTTTAGATATCGAGACCCTATTATTCAAAAGGATGATATCGTCATTCCTATTTCACAATCAGGAGAAACAGCAGACACACTGGCTGCATTAAAAATTGCAAAAGAACGTGGCGCTTTTATCTACGGCATTTGTAATGTCGTTGGCTCCTCAATTTCAAGAGAGACCCATTCTGGAGTCTACACCCATGCAGGACCCGAAATTGGCGTCGCCTCAACAAAAGCATTTACAACACAAATCACAGTGTTAATGTTGGTCGCTCTCAAAATA
>JAURBX010000050.1 GCA_030828745.1 Flavobacteriaceae bacterium
AAACATGTTGTCCCTGAAATAAGAGAAAACCAACCTACGCTACTCGTTTTAATTGATAATCTTCGATATGATCAATGGAAAACCATCGTTCCTGAACTCAGGAGTAATTTCACAATTGAACAAGAACACACTTATTTTAGCATTTTACCTACTGCCACACAGTATGCCAGAAATTCATTTTTTTCTGGACTTACCCCTCTAGAGATTGAACGTCGATTTCCTCAATGGTGGAAAAGTGATACTGATGAAGGAGGCAAAAATTTATATGAAAAGGAATTGTTAGAAGCCCAATGGGAACGATTAAACTTTAAACGCCTAATTAGCTATCACAAAATCACACAATTGCAACACAGTCAACAGCTAATTAAAAACTTACAGAACCACACCCACGAAGGCTTAACCACAGTAGTCTACAACTTTGTGGATATGATTTCACATGCCAAAACTGAAATGGAGGTTATTAAGGAATTGGCTCCAGACAACAAAGCTTACCGTTCTATTACGCTTAGCTGGTTTAAGAACAGTCCGCTAAAAGATTTACTGAAAAAAGCAGCTTCCCTTGGGTTTAAAGTACTTTTAACTACAGACCATGGTACAATTAATGTGGGGCATCCTTCCGCCGTTGTTGGTGACCGTGAAACCAGTCTGAATCTTCGTTATAAAACAGGAAGAAGCTTAAGTTATGAAACCAAAAATGTTTTGGAGTGCAAAGACCCTCACACATTTCAATTGCCTTCCGTATCTCTAAACAGTCCTTTTATTTTTGCTCAAGGAGATTATTACTTTGTCTATAAAAACAACTACAATCATTTTGTAAACTTTTTTAAAAACACTTTTCAACACGGAGGAGTTTCTATGGAAGAAATGATCATTCCTTTTGTAGTTTTAAGTCCCCGTTAGCCTTACCTTTACTGCATGGAAATCATCTTTAATAAAGAGACTATTGACCTTGCCATCCAGAGTATTTTGGAGAACAAAAAGCATAATGTGATTCGTATCGACGGATCCATGGGAGCAGGCAAAACAACTTTGATTTCCGAACTTTGTAAGAAATTAGGGGTTGATGAAACCACAAGTAGTCCTACATTTTCATTGGTCAACTCCTACCAAAGTAATTCTGGTCCTATTTATCATTTTGATTTTTATCGTTTGGAAGACCCAGATGAAGCAATTGATTTTGGTGTTGAAGAATATTTTGAATCGGGTTCGCTGTGCTTACTTGAATGGGCCGAAGTAATAAAGCAACACCTTCCTTTAGAATTTGATCATTATCGGTTAGAGGTAGTGAATGAAACTACACGAAAATTAAAACAAATAATTTAATGAAAATTTTATACCGTTTTGGCTATTATTTAGGAGGCTTCTCTGTTGGTCTAATCTTTTTAGCCTTTATTTTTAACGGCAAAAAAACAAGTTGCAACTACACTCCTTCTGCACGAGTAAAGGACAATCTTCTTCAAAAAGAAATTGAAATTCCTGCTAAACTTCAGGAACAATTTCCTCAATTAACAGACAGTTTACTCAGGAGATATATTGAGCAAGGGCATGTCAACTTTTCAAAAAGTGACACCAAAAGAGATTCATGTCGTCTATATTATATAGAAATAGAATCTCAACCCATAAATGCTTTTGAAGTTAGTAATTGTGCGAAGACACTTTTTCTTATTCGCTACGAGAAGTCTTAGTTTTTCTTCGTTTCAATTCTTTCTTAATCAAACTCAACTCCCGGGGGGTTTGTCCGCTTACTGATGTGTTTTCTTCGGCTCTTCTTATTAAATAAGGGATTACCTCCTCCACAGGTCCGTAGGGAAGATATTTAACTACTCGATACCCTTCAAAAGCAAGGTTAAAAGAAATATGATCTGCCATTCCCAATAATTGCGAAAACCAAATATGAGGATGGTCTTTTTCAATCTTATTTTCAGTCATCCAGTCAATCACTCTTTGTACACTCGATTCGTTATGTGAACCTAAAAACAAACTACATTCCTCAAGATGTCCAAGTATAAAATCTAAGCCTGTGTTAAAATTAATGTCGGTCAATTGTTTTGAATCACAAATGGGGGAACTCACTCCTGACTGAATTGCTCTTGAATTCTCCTTCTCAATATAGGCTCCTCGAACGAGTTTAATACCGATTTTGAATCCCTTTTTCGTTGCTTTATCTTGTAGCTTTTTCAAATAATCTAATCGGTCTTTTCGATACATCTGAAGGGTTGTATAGATCAAGGGAGTTTTCTTATTATACTTTTCCATTAAATCCTCGGCAATTTCATCTATAGCATCCTGAAACCATGATTCCTCTGCATCAATAAGAAGATTAATATTCAATTTTTTTGCAGTATCACAACATTTGTAAATTCGTTTTAAAACTCGATCCCAAGTCTCCTTTTCTACCGTTGTAAAAGCTCTCTTAGCACTCTTTTTTTCAAACAGGGATATAGGTCCAAATGCGGTAGCTTTAAAAACTGAAAAGGGTAAGGAAGAAGTTTCTTTTGAAAAAGAAAGGGTTTCTAATGTGTTTTCCAAACTAAGATCCATCCCTTGCTCAGTTTTAGATTCTTCAGCTGCAAAATGCAAATACGATTGAATTTTATATGATTTCAGCTTTTTTACTAGCGATAAAGATTCCTCTTTATTCAATCCAGCACAAAACTGAGAAAAAATAGTAGCCTTAAAAAGTGGAGCTATTGGTAATTTCAACTTTAAAGCAAGTTTAGCAAACCAGCTTCCTAAAATTACTAGCGTTTGATTGGAGATCAATTGGAATAAATAATAGGCTTTATGAAGCTGCTTGTCAGATTTTAAATGATAAGCTTTTTGGGTGTTATCAAATAACATGGGCTGAAAAATATAAACGAAATTATATTTTTTTCAGAGAGTACAATGCGAAAGGATGAGAAAATTAATTTTTATTTTCTAGTAATGGGACAAAACGAAAACGGCCAAATTCTTCTTTATCAAAAGAAACCTTAGAAGTACGAATAAACCGAGTCATGATTTGCTCTTTATCACCAATAGGTATAACCAACTTTCCTCCTATCGCCAGTTGGTTCAATAAAGCTTTGGGTACTTGAGGCGCTCCTGCCGTAACGATGATTCTATCAAAAGGTGCCTCTGTGGGGAGGCCCTTGTAGCCGTCCCCAAAAAGATGTTTTTTGGGACGGTAGCCTAATTGAGAAAAAAGGCGTTGTGTTTGTTTGAATAATGCTTGCTGACGTTCAATCGTATATACATGAGCAGAAAGACCCAATAAAACAGCGGTCTGATATCCTGACCCTGTTCCAATTTCCAACACTTTGTGGGTTTCAGATACGGCTAATAATTCCGATTGAAAAGCAACGGTATACGGTTGAGAAATCGTTTGCTCAGCAGCTATGGGATAGGCATTATCTTCATAAGCAAAGTTGATTAAACTAGGGTCCATAAAAAGGTGTCTAGGAACAGCCAACATGGCATTTAGAACTCTTTCTGATTCAATTCCTTTCGTCCTAAGTGATTCTATGAGATGTCGTCTTTGACCTTGGTGTTTGGTTGTTTCATTCATTGAAAACAAAAATAGCGCTGTTTTCTTAAAATTTGACAATTAGATTGTATTTTTGACTTTAATCATTTTACAAAATGCTCAAAATAGGGATACTCGGTGCAGGACATTTAGGGAAAATTCATTTGCGAATTGCGGCTGCTTCAGAGCACTATGAATTAGTTGGTTTTTATGATCCAAATCCTAAAACCGTTACTGCTTTAACTTCTGATTATGATTATCATGTTTTTGATAGTGCAGAAGCTTTGATCCAAGCCTCTGATGTTGTGGACATTGTTACTCCGACCCTTTCCCATTTTGAAATGGCATCCTTAGCAATTCATGCAAAAAAGCATGTGTTTATTGAAAAACCTTTAGCGAAAACTGATGAGGAATCCGCCAGATTAGTTGCCCTAGCAAACTCTAAAGGTGTTTTGGGACAGGTAGGACATGTAGAGCGATTCAATCCCGCATTTCAATCCGTAATTAGTTCAATAACCTCACCCTTATTCATAGAAGCCCATCGTCTTGCAGAATTCAATCCCAGAGGTACGGATGTTTCGGTTGTTTTGGATTTAATGATTCATGATATTGATATTATTTTGAGTATGGTCAACTCCCCTATAAAACGAATAGATGCCTCAGGTGTTTCCGTAATCAGCGAAACTCCGGATATTAGCAATGCCCGTATCGAATTTGAAAATGGTTGTGTTGCAAATTTAACTGCAAGTAGAATCTCCTTAAAGAAAATGAGAAAAACCCGCTTCTTTCAGAAAAATGCTTATATCGCTGTTGATTTTTTAGCAAAAAAAGTAGAAGTAGTTAAAATAAAAGATGCTCCAAAAGTGACCGAAGACCTCGCTCTTTTACTGACTAATGCGGAAGGAGAGAAAAAACAAATCTACTTTGAAAACCCTGAAATTGAGGAATCCAATGCCATTCAGCAAGAGTTAGAACATTTTGCTTCTTGTATTCACAACAATCAAAAGCCTTTGGTTTCTTTGAAAGATGGGGCAAAAGCTCTAGAAGTTGCTCATAAAATCATCGCCTGCATTGGCTAAATAATTCTCAAAATGCCTCTTTTTAGCCCTATTACATTTGCCTTACCAAAAGTGCCAAAACGTCAAGTAATGCATTCATTGGACAATTATGACAAAGATGAAATCCTTGCATTAAAAAAAACAGAGGATAATTTCATCAATGTTATTCATCCTCAAGACACGAGATCACGAGATTCGAATCTTGTTCGGAAAATGTGGGTCAAATTTTTACATAATGAATGGTATATTAAATCAATTAAGCCCAGCTTCTTTTATTATAAAATTTGTAGTCCTGAATTTCAAACAATAGGCTTTTTGGGAGGGGTTTGTACTTCAGACATTCAGTCGAACACAATTACCAAACACGAAAAAACATACCCCAGCAGAGTGGATCATATGACGGAATATATCAAAACGGTACAGATTCAAGCAGAACCCGTTATGATGATCCATGAAACCCCTGTGCCACAGGAAATTAAGTCTTCAGAAATTGAGAAAAATAAATGCTTTAGTGACTTTGAATTTGAAGGAATTCGCCATCAGTTATGGCATTTAACCTTCAGACAAAGTAAGGTACTAGAGAATTGGGCAAAAAAACAATCCCATTTTCATTTAGCTGATGGACATCATCGTATCCAATGTATGGTTAATTTATCCCAAGAAATACAAAAACCGCTTTTTCCCTAGAGTTACTTGGTGCATCAGAGTCAAATTAAACTACATTCATTTGTTTGGTATTCTAATGCAATTTTTAGTGAGGATACTTTTTTAAAGCTAGAACAAATTTTTATAAAACAGGGAGGTTTGGCTCTAACGGAAGTTAAAGTTTCGACAAATCAATATCCATTAGTGATCCAAATAAGACACCTTTGGTTTGGTTTTACCAAAGAGGCAATAAAGTCAGAAAATATTCCTGATTTCATTACCCACTACCTACTCTCTTCTTTTTCTGAACTTCAATCAGAGTTAAATTACAAACCCAATAAAAGTAATTCTTGCACGAAAATGTCTTCAAAAAATCAACTTGCTTTTTATATGAAGCCATTTTCAAAATCCTATCTATTCAATTTTGCGAAAAAACAAAAAGTACTTCCTGCAAAATCTACCTTTATTCTTCCTAAACTGCTCAGTGGAATGGTTGTCTCCCCTTTCATTAATATTCAAAAAAAACGTTCCTTTGAATGGTATTGAAAATGTATATTTGCATTTAATGACCATTACACAAAATATAATTGAATTTAATCAGACGCTTTCAAAGTCTGTTTCACTAATTGCGGTTTCCAAAACAAAACCTATACCCGACTTACTGGTGGCATATCAGGCAGGTCAGCGCGCATTTGGTGAAAATAAAATTCAAGAAATGACTGAAAAATGGGAGCAACTTCCCAAAGATATTGATTGGCATATGATTGGTCATGTGCAAACCAACAAAGTCAAATACATGGCTCCTTTTGTTCACTTGATCCATGCGGTAGACAGTGTTAAATTATTGAAGGAAATTCAGAAACAAGCACTAAAAAACAATCGAACAATCGGGTGTTTGATTCAAATTCGAATTGCTGAGGAAGAGACTAAATTTGGACTTCCCGCAGAAGAATTATCGTCACTACTTGATGCTGCCAAAGAATTCCCTAATGTAGCCATAAGAGGTCTTATGGGAATGGCTAGTTTTACTAAGGATCAAAATCAAGTTAGAGAAGAATTTAAACGTTTAGCTGCTCTTTTTAATAAAACCTTAATTGCCTACCCTGAATGTAAAATTCTTTCCATGGGTATGAGTGGAGATTATGAACTTGCTATAGAAGAAGGCTCAACGATGATTCGTGTGGGAAGTAAAATATTTGGAGAACGCAATTATTGAAGATGTACGCCATACTTGACATTGAAACCACCGGAGGAAAATACGATGAGGAAGGAATTACTGAAATTGCCATTTATAAATATGACGGACAAAAAGTTGTTGATCAATTTAGCAGTCTTATAAACCCATTAAAAGAAATTCAACCTTTTGTGGAAAAACTAACCGGTATCAATTCTAAAATGTTACGAAGTGCTCCGAAGTTTTATGAGGTTGCGAAACGTATTGTTGAACTTACCGAGGATTGCATTTTAGTGGCTCACAATGCCGCTTTTGATTATCGGATTTTGCAAACAGAATTTCGAAGACTTGGATTTCCCTTTGAAAGAAAATCAATTTGCACAGTAGCATTATCTCAAAAACTTCTGCCCAACGAACCTGCTTATAGCTTGGGGAAATTAGTGCGTAATTTAGGAATCCCCTTTTCTGATCAACACCGAGCACATGGAGATGCAAAGGTAACCCTAAAGTTATTTGAATTGCTTTTAGAGAAAGATGTTCATAAAACCATCTTAAAAGAACACATCAATACCAAAAATCCAAACAGAGTTCCTTCAAAATATTTGACTCTAATAGATAAACTCCCTTCAGATATGGGCGTCTATTATCTGCATAATTCTGAAAATGAAATTATCTACATCGGAAAGAGTAATAACATTAAAAAGCGAGTATTAAGTCATCTTACAGGAACACAACGAAAGTCAATTGCAATACAATCAGAACTTTCTCATGTAACTTTTTCTTTAACAGGCGGTGAGTTGGTTACGCTTTTGAAGGAGCAGAATGAAATTAAAAGCAATGCTCCCAAGTTTAACCGTGCCATGCGATTTAGAATATTTCCAATGGGAATTCGAATTGATACCACTGAACCCTACCCCAAGTTAATTATAGAACAAGTTAAGGTAGACACTAAGTATATAAGTGTGTTTAAAAGTCAAAAAGCCGCAAAGACAGTCCTTTTTCGATGGGCCGAAAATTTTGGAATTTGTTTGCACAAAACCAGTTTGTCAAAATCTGATACAGCTTGTTTTAATCATGGGATACAAAAGTGTGAAGGCGCTTGTGTAAGAAAAGAATCTCCTGAATCCTATCAGGAAAAAATTCAAATACTCTTGAAAGATTTATCCTATCCTCATGCCACATTTTTAATCCTTGAGAAAGGGAAAAAAGAAGGAGAATCTTCTTTTGTTTATGTTGAGGACAATGTTTTCAGAGGATATGGCTACCATGAATTAAATCATCAAATTAAAAGTCAGCGCCAAATTGAATCACGTTTAATCCCCATGGAAAACAACCCAGATGCTCAAAAATTAATTCGTAGCTTTTTAAGGCGAAAAAAATATAAGAAGTTAATACCTTTGTCTTTTAATATTACCATCTAAAATATATAATGAATCCCATTTCTACAGCAAGCATATCATGAAAAAATGGCAACATAAATTACATGAGATTATTTATGAAGCAGACACCTTTGCTGGCAAGCTGTTTGATATTTTACTCCTAATTGTAATTCTTCTTAGTGTCATCTTAGTTTCTTTGGAAAGTATTGCTTCTGTAGATCAAGTTTATCATGAATATCTCAATATTGCTGAATGGATTATCACCGTGCTGTTTACCTTAGAATATATTGCACGATTATTTAGCATTTCACGTCCCCTAAAGTATGTATTTAGCTTTTATGGAATTATTGATTTACTCTCTACAATACCGAAATACATCTCCTTAATTTTTATTGGTACAAATAGTTTAGTCGCTCTGAAAGCCTTAAGACTGCTAAGGGTTTTTAGAATTCTTAAGCTAAGTCATTATATAGGTGAATCAAACATGCTACTCAAAGCATTGAAATCAAGCAGAAGAAAAATCCTAGTATTTGTTTTTAGCGTCTTGGTATTGTGTATTATTTTTGGGACGGTTATGTATTTGGTAGAAAGTAATGAAAGTGGGTTTACGAGTATTCCAAGAAGTATTTATTGGTGCATCGTAACTTTAACAACCGTTGGCTATGGCGATATCGCTCCCATTACTCCACTCGGTCAACTTATTGCTTCCATAATTATGATTATGGGGTATGGAATTATTGCAGTCCCCACAGGTATTATTACCGCAGAAATGACAAAATCAACTAAAATCGACACAAATACTCAGGAGTGTCCTCATTGTTTAACCGCAGACCACAACGAAAATGCAATCTATTGCCATCAATGTGGAAAAAAAATCAATCATGTCAACTAAAAATTTAATTTATATAGCTGGTCCAACAGGAGTTGGAAAAACGAAATTAAGCCTTGAATTGGCTAAACGTTTCGATACAGAAATAATCTCTTGTGATTCAAGACAGTTTTACAAGGAAATGAATATTGGAACTGCAGTTCCTACTCCTAAAGAATTGAAAGAAGTAAAACATCACTTTATTCAACATAAATCAATTCATGACATCTACACGGTGGGTGATTTTGAAAAAAAAGCCATCAAAAAACTAGAACTCCTTTTTAAAAAGAAAGATACTGTAATTATGGTGGGTGGATCAGGAATGTATGCTGATGCTGTAATGTTTGGAATGGATAAATTTCCAGAAGTCCCTGAAGAAACTCGAAATCAAATCAATGTGTTTTATAAAACACATGGTATTAAAGGGCTCCAAGAATTATTACGGGAAAAAGATCCTAAATATTATACCCGAGTTGACATTAACAATCCTGTACGCCTTATTCGTGCTCTTGAGGTTTGTGTCGCTTCAAACCAGCCTTTTTCATCTTTCCTAGGCAAACCCAGAGCCCCAAGAAATTTTGTTTCGAAAATGCTTATCCTCCATTGTCCAAGAAAAATATTGTACGACAAAATTAATACGCGTGTTGACCAAATGATGACTGTAGGACTAGAAGAAGAGGCTCGAAATTTATTGCAGCATAAAGAACTATCCCCTCTCAAAACAGTAGGATATAAAGAATTGTTCCCCTATTTTGAAGAAAAAGAAGCCTTGGATCATGCTGTTTCGGAGATTAAGAAAAATAGTCGTCGTTATGCCAAAAGACAGATTACGTGGTTTAAAAAATATGATAATGCCTTATGCTTTCCAGCCAATACTCCAGTAGATGAGATATACGACTTACTGGAAGAGTAGGTTTTTTTAGCAGGTTTATTAGAAAAAAGCCTAACATATAATTTTAATCAAACGCATCCCCAAATGAAAAATCACTTACGCCTACTTGTCCTACTTTTATTTGTTTTATGCTCAAAAGAAGAAGTAACATTAACTGACCCCAACCCTACCATACCTGCTGTTGAAGTACCCAAATCAGAAGTTACTGAGTCCTACAACATTATTGATTCAATCCAACCTTATAAGTCTTACAGTGGATCGCTTCTCGAAACATTTGCTAAGCTAAGTACCGAGATGACACTGGACTATGATTTCGAAAATGTTGCAATTACAAAAATATTCTTCAAAACAACCAACGAAAATGGTGCTCCCATTATTGGTTCTGGCGTAGTCATTTTACCAGCTATTGAAACACCATTAGGCCTTGTTTCATTTCAGCATAGTACTATAGAAAGTAATTCTGAAGCTCCTAGTAATAGCGCCTTAGGGAGAAACGAACTAACCGTAGCATCTGTAATTGCAAATACAGGCTACATTACAATTCTATCTGATTACATAGGGTATGGCATCAATTTTTTTCAACGGCACCCCTATGAACATAAAGCTAGCTTAGCCAATAACACCTATGATATGTTGTTGGCCGCGGAAAGCTTTTTATTGGATCAAGAAATCGATTTTCCAGAATCACTTTATTTAATGGGTTATTCTGAAGGAGGCGGAGCTACTCTTGCCCTGCATGAAAAAATTGAAAAAGAAAATAAATTTAATATTACCCAAACTTTTGCAGGTGCAGGAGCTTATGACAAAACCGAATTTTTAAATAAACTCATTAGTACTAATGAAGACCTAAGTTTTTTAGGGTATTATTTATGGGTTTTAGATGTTTACAATAACTTTTATCCTTCACTCCGAAAGGATTGGACTTATTATGTAAATGAACCTTATGCTACAAATTTAAAAGCTTTAGGAGTTATCAATGAATCGGTTTCAGAAGATTTGATTAGTCTAAATCCAACAACCTTATTTACAGATGATTTCAGGAACGGAGTGAGCAAGGGGTCCAATTCAGAGCTCCTTGAAGTCATCGCAGAAAATGATCTAATAAACTGGAATCCTGTTGCACCCATTTCCCTTTTTCATGGCACCTTAGATGACTTTGTATTCCCTTTAAATTCTTTAAATGCTTACACAAAATTCATGGAGGGTGGTTCAGAGGTAGAATACATACAAATTGAAGATAAAGATCACAATGATGCAGCAATTCCCTTCTTTTTTGAAAGTCTTGTAAAAATACATAACAGAAATCCATAATCACCTTTTAAATGACAAAAGATGATTTTTATTGTTTCAAAGTATCCATTCATTAATTCTAGTAGTACTTAAAGCAGCTTATTATTAAAAGTGTTTTTTATTGGGGATATCTTTACACAAAATTACACCCCCAAAATGAATAAACATTTCGCTATTTCTTTTTTAAGTTTTTTTGTTATTACTCTTTCTTGCACCAAGGAAGAATTTGAGGTCAATGATGTCAGTGAGAATCAATACTTAGTAGAAAGTAAACACCACTATCTGTTTGCAGGTCGAATCTTAGGTGCTATTGCAAAAGGATACTCAACTACTGCAAAAAAATTCAACTTTAACAATGTTAATGCAACAAAAATAACCCACAGAACCAAATCTGTAAACAATACAAATATTCATGCTTCTGGAATTATTTTACTTCCGGAAACAAAAGGCTCTTTACCTATTTTATCCTATCAACACCAAGGGGATCTTGATCAAAAAACTAAGGCTCCTTCATTGACTATTATAGGGTCAAATGAATTAACATTAGCTGCAATGATTGCTAGTACAGGATATATTGTCTTAGTAGCCGATTATATTAGCTATGGTGATTCAAAACAGGAAGAACATCCATTTGAACACAAGGCTTCCTTAGCTCAAAGTGGTCTTGATTTCATTGAAGCTACAAAGGAATACTTTAAAGAAAATGGAATCAAAAACGATAGTAAAATCTCCCTCGCGGGGTATTTAGAGGGAGCCCCTATAACTCTAGCAATGCATCAGCTTATGGAAAGAAAAGAAGACATTTCAATCGATAAGTGCATTGCAGGAGAGGGGTTGTTATTAAAGAAAAAATGGGTTAAAAATGTATTAAATAATAATCAAAATGAAAAAGAATTAACCTATTTATTAAAACTTATTCAGAGCTATAAAACGATCTATCCCAAATTATCATTCGGATGGAATCATTACTTAAAAGAGGACTATGCAGAAAATATTGAAATGGGTACTCCCATCGAT
>JAURBX010000012.1 GCA_030828745.1 Flavobacteriaceae bacterium
GACATAATAGACGAGGAAAGGCCTTGTTTTACCTCATTTTGAATGGCAATTGCCTCTTCAATCGTTCCGTCATATTGCATTACGTATAATATAGGAGCAAAGGTTTCTTGATGTACAATAGCCGCATCATGATCGATAATAGCTACTGCAGGTTTTACATAACAGGCACTACCGTATTCTTTCTCTTCAAGCACCCCTCCTTCAACGAGCCAAGTCGCTCCTTGAGCGTTTGCTTGTGCAATTGCCTCTTGATAGGTCGCAACAGCATCGGCATCAATTAGAGGACCCACATGATTGTTTTCATCTAAAGGGTTTCCTATGCGAAGCTGTCCATAGGCTTTTTGCAATACCGCTGTAAAGGATTCAAATATATCTTTGTGCACAATTAATCTTCTTGTAGACGTACAACGCTGACCACAAGTCCCCACAGCTCCAAAAACAGCAGCCCGCATTGCTGTATCAATGTCAGCATTTGGAGTAACAATAATCGCATTATTCCCTCCTAATTCTAAAAGAGATTTTCCAAGACGGGCTCCCACACGTTGAGCAACATCTTTTCCCATGCGGGTAGAACCTGTAGCAGAAACCAAAGCGATGCGTTGATCTTCTGCCATCCACTTTCCTACTTCCGCCCCTCCATTGATGAGGCATGAAATCCCTTCTGGCATTTCATTTTCTTTTAAAACCTCACTAATAATTTGTTGACAAGCAATGCCACACAAGGGTGTTTTTTCGCTGGGTTTCCAAATACATACGTTACCACAAACCCAAGCCAGAGCTACATTCCAACTCCATACGGCAACAGGAAAGTTGAAGGCAGAAATAATTCCTACAACCCCTAAAGGATGATATTGTTCGTAAAGTCTGTGAGAAGGACGTTCTGATGTCATGGTAACTCCATGCAATTGACGTGAAAGACCGACAGCAAAATCACAGATATCAATCATTTCCTGAACCTCTCCCAAACCTTCTTGTAACGATTTTCCCATTTCCCAGGACACTAACTGACCGAGGTGAGATTTTTTCTCTCTCAATTTATTTCCTAATTGACGCACCAACTCTCCTCTTTTTGGAGCAGGGATGGATCTAAATGATAAAAAAGCATGCTCCGCTTTATCCAAAATGCGTTCATAATCTTCAACCGTTGCTCCTTGAACCGTTCCTAATAAAGAACCGTTAACAGGACTATAGGAAGAGAGAGCCTCTCCATCACCATGCCAAATACCTCCAGCATTACACCCCTGCTGATTAGGGTTTATATTTAATTCTTGTAATAAGTTATTAATCTCCATTGTGACTATTTAATTTTTCTTTAGTTGTGTCGTAAAGGTACTCTCAAAAATACGATCTGCATTTCCAGTTTCAAAGCCTTCTCGACGTTGTTCTCTTTTAATTTCAGATTTAGGCAAATGAACAAATTGTGGTAAAACTCCTCGCTCTGCAAATTCGACATAACTCCCTGCAATTTCTCTGGTATTGTTTCCAGAAAAATGAGCGATAACTTTATTGGCAACTGAACTGGATTGCCGCAAGAGCTTATCTTCACTTGTTTTTATTTCTCCTCCCGATGTATTTAATCGGATTCCAATGGCTTTTAAAAATTCATTGAAAGGTTCTAACGTGCAAAAGGTCTCCGGAAGATCATGAACACTAATCGTATAATGGTTTAAATAATACCGATTGTAAATAACCCATGCGGCATATTCGCTTTCAGCGAGCAATGCTTCGTAATCTTCAATGCTAGGCAATTCCCAAAGTGGATTTTGAAAAAAGTGGGAAACGGCTTCTGCATTGTTTAAATCGAGATGATCTACGGGGTCAGAACTTACGCTATCTGTATATTTTCTGATGATTTTCTGTACTTTTTTTGATAGCAAATCAACCTTAAGCTCGCTTATGAAAATTCTTGGAAGATCCGGTGTGGGTGGCGCATACCAGTGTGCATCAAGTTTTTTTACTTCAAAATGAAAGAAATTACGCTTTTCATAACCATGAGCTAGGAAGATTTTTTCGAACGAAGCAATACCGAGATTTTTAACTCCCATTGTTCGGAAAGCCACATGATCATTGATGATTTCATTTTGATCTTTAACCATTCCCATCTTGACCATTTCATGGGTGATTTTTTTAACATCGGGTACACGCTCTGAGTAGGTGGCAAAGAGTGCATCCAATATTTTGGTCATCGTGGTATTGGTGCTGAATTTCATGACGAATTAATTATTTTTATAAAAATAAGCTTCCTGTTTGAGTTTTTATGAATTTATCAAATGGAATTTCCTCTTGTTTCAAAAATCCTTTTTGAATAAGAGTTCCTGCTGCAACCATTTCAACAACGGCAACCAGAGAGGCTGCGGTCGTCCATGATATTGCACGCCACTGTTTTCCTTCAATTTCTATAGGATAAAAGGCATTGTAGTATTCCCGACGGGAGAGTGTTTTATTTTTCCACCCTTCAACTACAGCATAAACATAAACAACATCTTCCTCAACAGGTGGTTTCGCATTACTTAATATTTGCTCTAATTGTTCTTTGTCATCTTTTAAAATAAGTTCATACATCAAAAATTTCATTAATTTTCCATGACCTGGATATCGAATGGTTTTATAATTTAAGGTATCTACTTTCCCTTCAAAAGTTTCACAAAGTGTTCCCAATCCTCCCGATGTAGTAAAGGCTTCAAACTCTTGTCCTTCAATGTTAATATATTCAAAACCTTCCAAGGAAGGGACGTTTTTTCTTTGACCATTGTGAATGGCTTCTGCGTCATTTAAACATTCATTTATCACTCCATGAGGAGACCAAGTAAATGAATAAGCCAATTGACCGTTAGGGTAGCGCGGTAAAGCTCCTACACGAAGCTCAATATCTCGGAGTTTATCGAAATTTAAGGTCAAATCTTTTCCAATGATTCCGATCAGTCCGGGAGCCAAACCACATTGAGGTGCCATAACTTTATTCGCTGTTTTACTCAATCCTTGAATGAAATGAGTCGTGGGAACATCTTCTGTCAAATCAAAATAGTGTAATTCTAATTCGTGTGCCAAAATAGCAATGTTTTTATTTAAAAAGTAGGGCAATGCAGAAACTACTGTATCATAATTCTGCATCAACTTTTTGAGGTATTCAAGATCAGTCACATCCCCCTGAATACATTCGAAGGGTAATGTGTAATCATAATGTGGTTTCCTCTGATCTAAAGCGGTAACTTTGAAATTCTTACTCAGTAAAACCCCTACTAAACTCCCAACTTTCCCCATTCCAAGGACTAAAATATTTTTCATTTGGCTCTTTTTAATAAAATTAATATGTTACATATATAACAAAAGTATGTCAAAATGTTACATTTATAATAAAAAGAGGTTGTTTCTTTTAATCGTTTTTATCAACAATTTTAAATAGAATAAAGTAATTTTGATGTCTATAATGTCATTACTGTGAACGCAATTGTTTTTTATTTAGCCTATCCCATTCTTTTTATTGTTTCAAGATTACCTTTCCCTGTTTTCTACAAACTTTCCGATTTAGTTTGCTTTTTAATGTACCGTGTTTTTGGTTACAGAAAAGTAGCAGTTCGATCCAATCTTGAACTAGCATTTCCGAATTATAATGATGAAGAGTTAACTGTAATTGAACGTAAATTTTACTCCCATTTGTGTGATTTATTTTTAGAAATTATCAAATCAATGGGGATGTCTAAAGAGGAAATGATTAAACGATTTCATGTAAAAAACATTGATGTTCTTACTCAATTTGAAAAGGACAATAGGTCCGTATTTTTAATGTGTGGACATTATGCGAGTTGGGAATGGATGATGTCATTAGGATATCATATGAAGCATAAAGGTTATGGAATTTACAAACCGATAAGTAACCCTTATTTTGATAACTTGATCAAGAAAATAAGAAGTAGACACGACGCCTATATGATTTCACAACGTACTGCAGCCGTTGAGATTAAGCGTATGGAGGACAACGATGAGCGCGGTGTTTTTGGTTTTGCTAGTGACCAATCTCCACGGCCTAAACCTTTGACCTATTGGCGTTCCTTTATGGGAATTCAAGTACCCGTGTATACCGGAGCAGAACGTATGGCAAGAGAGTTTGATATTCCAGTAGTTTATGGGAAGATGAATAGGATTAAAAGAGGTTATTATGAGGTGGAGTTTAAATTATTGACAGCTACTCCAAATGAATTACCACCTAATGCGATCACTGACACTTATACAGAGTGGCTGGAAGCCCAAATAAAAGAGGACCCCTCTCAATACTTTTGGACCCACAAACGCTTCAAACACGCTAAAATCTCTTAGAGCAAACCATTGATCTCAGTAACAAATCGGTTTGCTAACTCCTGCGCTTTCAATTCCGACTTTGCTTCTGTGTAGATACGTATAATGGGTTCCGTATTTGATTTACGAAGATGAACCCAAGACGCTTCAAAATCAATTTTTACTCCGTCAACTGTTGAAATACGTTCTGTTGTATAGCGATCTTGTATTTGCTTTAAAAGCGAATCTACATTCATTCCTTTATTTAAGTTAATTTTATTTTTACTCATAAAATAACTCGGATAGGTAGCACGAAGTTCAGAAACAGTGCCTTTTCTTTCCACTAAAAGCGATAGAAAGAAGACAACACCTACTAAGGCATCCCTACCATAGTGAAGAGGAGGATATATGATGCCACCATTTCCTTCTCCGCCAATTACGGCCTGGACTGCTTTCATTTCTGTAACCACATTTACTTCGCCGACAGCACTTGCAGAATAATTTTGACCATATCGGTGACTTACATCCGCTAAGGCACGTGTTGAAGACAAATTAGAAACAGTCGCTCCAGGGTTTTTGCTTAAGATATAATCAGCACATGCCACGAGGGTATATTCCTCTCCAAACAACTCTCCTTTTTCATCCACAAAAACCAAACGGTCTACATCAGGATCCACAGCAATTCCGAAATCTGCTTGATGAGTAACTACGGCACGACATAAATCTTCTAAATGTTCTTTGAGAGGTTCTGGATTGTGAGGAAAATGTCCATTGGGCTCACAATGAATTTTAATTACCTCAATGCCAAGAGCTTCGAGTAATTCTGGAATGGCAATGCCTCCTGAAGAATTGACTCCATCCACAACCACCTTAAACTTTTCTTTTTTAATTCCATCCAGATTTACATACTCCATTGCAATAGTCGCTTCTAAATGCCTTTGAATATAATCTGTTCGTTTCTGGAGCGTTCCTAAATCATCGACTTCTGCATAATCAAAAGCTTCTTTTTCTGCATAGGCTAAAACTTTGGCACCTTCAGCTGCATTGATAAACTCACCCTCGTGATTCAAAAGTTTTAGGGCATTCCATTCCTTTGGATTGTGACTTGCCGTTAAAATAATACCTCCATTGGCTTTCTCCCAAGCCACAGCAACCGCTACTGTCGGTGTGGTTGATAGCCCCAAATCGATCACATGAATCCCCATTCCAACAAGTGTTTGATTGACAAGGGCATGTAGCATAGGTCCTGAGATACGAGCATCTCGCCCTGTGACTACGGTTAATTCCCCCTTGGTGTGTTCTGAGAGCCATTGTGCATATGCCGAGGTAAAACGCACTACATCCAATGGGGTTAAATTGATTGAAGGAGTCCCTCCTATGGTTCCTCTAATTCCAGAAATGGATTTGATTAATGTCATTTTAGTGGTTGCGGTATTTTATAGGTTAGTTATTTACTCAGAAATCAATGAAAATGCTCCTTTTGTCAAAAATAAGGTCTTTTTTTCAAACTGATTGGGAGTAATGATTTCAACATAAGCTGTATCAGCTTGCCCTATTTCAATTTGTTTTTTCTCAAAGGAATATCCATCCTCATTTTTATTCTTTAGGATTAGCACATAATATTTACCATCCGTTTCCACCATAGACTCTATAGGTAAAGCAACTTTAGTTTCTGAGGAAGTATAAATCTTTGCTTCTACATACATGCCAGGATTGAATTTGTTTTTCATGGATTCATCGACTAAATGACCATGAATACCAATAGTTCTTAATTCTGCATCAACCGTTTTGTTGATTAAATAAATTTTTGCAGCGTGGGTGTTTATGTGATCATCCAATAATTTAAATTCTATCGACTGTCCAATCTCAAGTTTAGGCAAGTCTTTTTCAAAAATATTCAATTCCAGGTGTAAATGTTCTATGTCAACAATTGTCAGCGCAATTGCGGAAGGGTTTAAAAAATCTCCTTGTACACCTAGTACTTGATCAATATATCCATTGATAGGAGATACAATTGAAATTGAAGTTTGAAGATTTTCTATGCTTAAGGCATCAGGATTGATGTGCATCATTCTGAGCTTTTCCTTAAGAGACTTTTCCTTTACCTGCATTACAGTAAAATCAGATTTTGCTTTTAAAAAGTTTTTTTCGGAGGTGATTTTATTTTCAAAAAGAGATTGCTGTCTTTGAAAGTCTGATTTCAAATAGTCCAATTGCCCTTGGGCTTCTAAAAAATCTTGCTGCATTTGAATAAAATCAGGATTTTCTAATTTAAAAAGTAATTGCCCTTTTTTCACATACTCCCCTGGGAGAAGTTTTAATTCTTTTATCGACCCCCCATAAAAAGAACTCACAGAAGCTTTGCTTTCTGGGGGCAGATCGAACTTCCCATTCGCATGAACTTCATTATAAAAATCATGCAATAAATCAGAGCCCAATTCCATATTAAAAGACTGAAATTGTTCTTCCGTTAGCGTTATTATTTCTTCCTCTTCAGTCATTAAAACTTCCTTTTCAGAGGCTTTTGAGTTGGTGTTGCAACCGTTAAAAAAAACAGTGAGGATAAGAATGGTGTGAATCTTAAATTGGGTTGAGGGTGACATTGAGATAAATTTTAAAATCATTGCATCAAATAATTAGCTTCAAGGATGGTCTTATTATATAAAAATAATGCTGTTAAATAATCAGACGTTATTTTTTTAGCATTCTCTAAAAATTGTATGTACTGAAGGATGTTAATCTCTCCATTTTCAAAAGACTTCTCTGCATGATATATATTTTCAGAAGCCAGTTTTTCTCCTACAGATTTGTAGTAGTTAAGTTGTTCTTCATACGTCTCAATATCTGACAGCAAACGAACATATTTAGTGACTAAACTATTCTTTAGATTATTACTTTCCGATTCTAATATTTGCTTTTCGATTTTTGATGCTTCGATTTTTGATTTTTGGTTCCCAAACCAAAGAGGAAAGGCTAAGCCCACTCGAACCCCATTATAGGATTTGTTATTAATTTGATCATTATTTCCTTGAAAAATAGAAAAATTTAGATCAGGTAATAATTTTTGTTTTTGAAGAGCCGTTTCTTTTTGAGCTAATTTTATCGCATTAGAATAATAGGTCAAGGACGGATTGTTGAGTGTGTCCAGCGGAAGGATTACAATTTTATCAAACGAAGTGCTTTGGGCTACAACTTCTTGATCTGCTTGTACCCAATAATTGAGCATTGCATTTGATTTTTTGATGTTTTCTTTCAACACTGTTAATCGAATCTCAGCATCCTTTTTCTTTGCTTTTACAGTGAGTTGGTCCAAATAATTTGATTCTCCAAGTTCAAATTGTATGCTTGCAAGCTGGACAAATGAAGCATAAAGACTATCGATAGGAATGAAATTTTCAAGCATTTTATTCCAATATAGGCTCTCATAAAAAGCTACTGAGACCTCCTTAATTAACTTTTGTTTATCAATAGTATATTGATCCTTCAGCAGTTGTTCTTTTCCTTTCATCACCTTCTTATTGGCTCCGTAAATACTGGGAAACTCTATGGATTGATTGATGCCCCAAACTTCCAAAGGGTAACCATTGGAGGCAATGTTGTTTTGATCACTGTTATAAAATATTTCTAATTTATTTAGACCATAAGCACTGCCCAATAAACTTTTACCTAATTCCGTTCTTTGAGCTGAAGCTTTCAATCCTAAGTTATTTTCAGCGGCTAAACTAATGGCTTGTGATATATCAACTTCTTTAACTTGACTTAAGCCTATAGAAGGCAAAATGAAAAACAATAAAAGAGTTGGGGTTTTGATAGGAATTTTAAAGTTAAACCTCAGTTGAGTTCTTTCAAAAAGGGTATAGAGTATGGGTAATAAAATAAGTGTCAATAGAGTGGCAGAAATGAGTCCTCCGATGACAACTGTAGCTAAGGGTCGTTGAATTTCAGCCCCTGCAGAAGTTGAGACCGCCATGGGTAAAAACCCTAAAGCCGCTGCCATTGCAGTAAGAAGGACGGGGCGTAGTCTGTTTTTTGTACCCTTTATAATTCGCTCGTAAATATCGGAAACACCGCTGTCCTTTAATTCCTTAAACTCCTCAATCAAAACAATACCATTAAGAACCGCAATTCCAAAAAGTGCAATAAAACCAACTCCTGCAGAAACACTAAACGGAAGGCCTCTGATGTACAAGAAGAGCACCCCTCCCACTGTCGACATTGGAATGGCACTATATATCAGTAAAGCTTCTTTTATTGATCCAAATGCAAAATATAGAATGATAAAAATTAACAACAGAGCAATAGGAACCGCTATTACAAGTCTTGCTTTTGCTGTTCGTAGGTTTTCAAATTGACCTCCATATTCTATAATGTAGCCTGTTGGGAGCGAAATCGCACTTTCAATTTTACTTCGCACATCTTCTACTACTGATTCTAAATCTCGATTTCGAACATTAACTCCAACAACAATTCGGCGCTTGGTATTGTCTCTTGATATTTTGGCAGGTCCTTTAGCATAGGTAATAGTGGCAAATTCACTCAACGGCAGCTGTGCATGATTCGGCAATTGTATTGTAGCGTTCTTTAGGTCTTGAATATCTTGTTGATGGGCTTGGTCAAATCGAACTACCAAATCAAACTGCTTCTCTCCTTCAAAGACCATTCCTGCAGTTTTTCCAGCAAAACCAATCGCTATAATGTTGTTTAGTTCCTCAATATTTAAACCATATTTCGCTATTTTTTGTCGGTTATACTGAACCATCATTTGAGGTAATCCTACTATTTTTTCTACAGATATGTCTGCTGCACCTTCAATATCTTGAATTACCTTTTCAATCTCCAACGCCTTTTGATAGAGTAGGTCTAGATCTTCTCCAAATACTTTTATTGCTAAATCCGCCCTAACTCCCGTTATAAGTTCATTGAAACGCATTTCGATGGGTTGCGTGAATTCAATCTCAACCCCTGGAATTATAGCCAATGCAGCTTTGAATTTATCGGCCAATTCATCTTTGCTTTTTGTACTTGTCCATTCTTTTCGCGGCTTCAATTTGATAATCACATCACTTTCCTCCATGGACATTGGATCTGTGGGGACTTCTGCTGCACCTATTCTACTCACCACTTGTTTTACCTCTGGAAATTTCTTTAGAATAGTTTCAATTTGAGTAGTAATCTCCGTTGTTTTCGTTAAGGTTGTGCCTATCTTAAGTACGGGTTGTATAACAAAATCTCCTTCGTCTAAAGTAGGAACAAACTCTCCTCCCATTCTACTAAACAAAATGATAGCTCCTAGTAACAGTAAAAACGCGAAGCTGAGAATCATCTTTTGTTGATTTAGAGCCCAAGAGAGAATAGCTTCATAATATTTTTGCAATACATTAATAAAGCGAGAAGAAAAATTATTTTTTTCTGAAGGATTAGGTTTTATTAATAATGCAGCCATTACAGGGACATAGGTAAAACACAACAGCATTGCCCCCAGCAAAGCAAAGCAAAAGACCAGAGCCATCGGGCGAAACATTTTTCCTTCTACCCCAACAAGAGAAAGAATGGGAATAAAAACAATAATGATAATAATTTGACCAAAGATGGCTGAATGCATCATTTTACTGGCACTACGAAAGGTGATTTTATCAATGAGTTTTTGTTGCTCTTCTGCGGGTTTATTGATTAATTGATGGTGTTCGGCTGTAATTTTGAATGCAATATATTCCACAATAATCACCGCTCCATCAATAATGATTCCAAAATCAATAGCACCTAAACTCATCAGATTGGCATCGACACCAAAAACATACATTAAAGTGAGCGCAAAGAGAAGACACAAAGGAATAACAGAAGCAACAACAAGACCCGATCTCAGATTCCCTAAAAGCAACACCACAATAAAAATAACAATGAGAAATCCTAAAATCAAATTTTCAGAGATCGTTCGGGTTGTTTTGGCAATTAATTCACTTCGCTCTAAAAAGGGGTTGATCCGAATTCCTTTTGGGAGAGAGGGTGCTATTTGTTCTATACGGAGTTTTACCGCATCAATGACTGCTTTAGAGTTCGCCCCTTTCAACATCATCACTTGACCTAAAACCTTCTCTCCTTCCCCATTTCCTGTGATTGCTCCAAAACGAGTTGCTTTTCCATATCCTACTTTAGCAACATCTTTAATAAAGATGGGGAATCCCTCTCGGTTTTCAATAACGATATTTTCAATATCTTCAATGGAAGTGATTAGTCCTTCTCCACGAATAAAAAAAGTTTGATTTGTTTTTTCAATATACCCCCCACCGGCGATACTATTGTTTTTTTCAAGGACAGAAAATGTTTGAGAAATTGAAAGGTTTAAGCTTCTTAATTTTTCAGGATTTATTGCTATTTCGTATTGTTTGAGGTGTCCTCCCCAAGTGTTTACCTCCACCACACCAGAAATACCCGATAGTTGGCGTTTCACCACCCAATCCTGTATTGTCCTGATATCCATTAAAGAATACTTGTCTTTATATTCATCATCCACTTCAATCACATATTGATAAATCTCTCCCAAACCGGTAGAAATAGGTCCCATAAAGGGCTTTCCAAAGCCAGAAGGAATTTTACTTTCTGCTGCTTTTATTTTTTCAGCAATTAATTGACGTGGCAGGTAGGTGTTAATTTTATCATTAAAAACAACAGTAACAACTGATAAACCAAATTTTGAAATTGAACGAATCTCTTTAACCTCTGGAAGATTTGCCATTTCTAATTCAATGGGATAGGTGATGAATTTTTCGACATCTTCAGTAGCTAAATTTCTTGAAGTTGTGATGATTTGAACTTGATTATTTGTAATGTCAGGAACGGCTCCAATAGGAATGTTTAGCATAGAATAACTTCCAAATCCTATGATTGCGATGGAAAAAATAATAACAATTAACTTATGATCTAAGCTGTATTGTATGATTTTGTCTAACATGTAATATTTAATTTTAGTAGGGATCTAAAGGTAGTTTTTTTAAACTATTTCACTAATAATGAAAGGAAGGTGTTTTAAAAAAGTAATTTTGAGGCATGAATTTTTTAGCACACGTTTATTTATCTGGAAAAGACATCCCCCTTGCTGTGGGAAACCTTATCGCAGACAGGGTCAATGGAAAAAACTTTAAGAACTTTTCGCCGGAAATTCAAAAGGGAATTCTGTTACATCGAAAAATTGATCATTTCACCGATCATCACGCTGACTTCAAAGCTTGTGTTACAAAATTATTTACTACCTATCGCCATTACAGCAGGGTTATTGTAGATATGTATTTTGACCATTATTTAGCTGCTAATTGGACTCAATATCATCCTCAGTCTTTAAATGAATTTTCTGCAGAATTTTATAATACTCTAGCTGTTTATTCTGAAACACTTCCTGAAAACATTCAAAAATTTACAGCCGCTTTAATTCGCTACAATTGGTTTGAGGCTTATGGATCAGTTTCTGGATTGCAACTCATTTTATCACAAATGGAAAAGCGAACACGATTTCCTTCTAAATTAGGAGCATCTACAAAAGAATTAAAAGAAAATTATACCTATTTTCATACTCATTTTTCCCATTTCATGGAGGATGTTATTCAGTATTCTAACAAAGAAATAAAAACATTATGAAGCCCTTTTGTATAACTATTTTAGTGAGAAGTTCCCTTCTTCTATTTTTACTTTTAAACTCTTGCACTCCTCCAAAACCAATCCAAGGAGCTGTTGTGAGTGCCCGAGAGGAAGCCTCTGCCATTGGCGTTGCTGTGATGGCAAAGGGAGGTACTGCATTTGATGCTATGATTGCGACTGATTTAGCGTTAACCGTTTGTTATCCTAATGCTGGAAATATTGCGGGAGGAGGTTTTCTTGTCTTTAGAACGGCAGCGGGTGTTAAAGGAAGTTTAGACTACCGAGAGAAAGCACCCTTAGCTGCCAACGCAGACATGTATTTAGATGCCGAAGGGAATGTAATTCCCAACAAAAGTTTGGTTGGAGGTTTGGCTGTTGGAGTTCCCGGGACAGTAGCCGGTTTGTATGAAATTCATCAAAAATTCGGAAAAACTCCTTGGGCTGAATTGGTACAACCGGCAATAGATCTAGCTCGAAATGGATATTTGGTTACAGAAAAACAATTCAAAAGCTTTGAGGGTAAAAAAGAAGATTTTATCGCAGTAAATGGTAAAGAAACATTTTATGCACAGGGCTTTAAAACTGGAGATCGGGTCAAAAATGAAGCTCTAGCCGTTACCCTTGAGTCTATTGCTGAAAAGGGTAAAAAAGGGTTCTACGAAGGTCCTGTAGCCGAAGCTCTTGTGGAACGTGTTCAAGCTACGGGAGGTATTATCACATTTGAGGATTTGTTGAATTATCAACCCATATGGAGAGACCCAGTTCATTTTAAATACAAGGATCTGGACCTATATACGATGGCTCCCCCATCAAGTGGAGGGATTTGTCTGGGACAAATTATGAAAATGATCGAGCCTTATAATGTGGGGCAATACAAACAAAATTCAATGAAAGCCATTCAAGTTATAGTTGAAGCTGAAAGACGTTCCTATGCGGATCGAAGTCTGTATCTAGGAGACCCTGATTTTATAAATATCCCTCAGGATAGTCTTTTGAATATAGATTATCTCAATGAAAGAATGAACTCTTTTAGTTTTGATAAAGCAACTAAATCAACGGACATTGCTCCGGGGACCATCGTATGGGACGAGAGTGAAGAAACAACCCACTACTCTATTGTAGATCCTATGGGAAATGCTGTTGCTGTAACGACTACACTCAATGGGAGCTATGGCTCAAAGGTTTTTGTAGATAAGGGAGGTTATTTTTTAAATAACGAAATGGATGATTTTAGCAGTAAACCTGGAGTGCCTAATATGTTTGGACTTATTGGAGGAAAAGCCAATGCAATAGCGCCCCAAAAGCGTATGCTGAGCGCCATGACCCCTACAATTGTTGAGCGTGACGGAAAGCTTGCCATGGTGGTAGGAACCCCCGGTGGCTCTACCATCATTACCTCTGTATTGCAAACTCTTTTAAATGTTTTTGAATATGATATGGATATTCAAAGGGCAGTTAATGCTCCACGCTTTCATCATCAATGGTTACCAGATCATGTGGTTTTTGAACCCAACCTTTTTAGTCCTGAATTAATTGAATCCTTAAAAAAAAGAGGGTATGATGTTACAGAGGAATATTCAAGAATTATTGGACGTGTGGATGCGATATATATTTCAGAGGGCAGCATAATTTCTACAGGAGCAGATCCTAGAGGAGATGATACCGCAGTTCACCTTTATTAAATAATATACAACAAGCGCATAGAGTTCTATTTTAATCTTATTTTTGTGCGCTATACTAATGAAAAAGAAAGACAACAACATTCATATTGAAGGAGCTCGGGTTCACAATCTGAAGAACCTAAACGTTTCCATCCCACGGGATGAATTGGTGGTTATTACCGGACTTTCTGGGAGTGGTAAATCATCACTAGCCTTTGATACAATTTATGCGGAAGGGCAAAGACGCTACATGGAAACCTTTTCTGCTTATGTCAGACAATTTCTGGGAAACATGGAACGTCCAGATGTAGATAAAATTGATGGCTTATCTCCTGTAATTGCCATTGAGCAAAAAACAACCTCCAAGAGTCCACGATCCACCGTTGGAACCATTACAGAACTCTATGATTATATACGATTGTTGTATGCTAGAATTGGAACCGCATATAGCTATATTTCTCAAGAGAAAATGGTTAGCTACACCGATGAGCAAATTCAAAATTTAATTCTTGAAGATTATTCAGATAAAAAAATCATGCTGCTTGCCCCTATTGTTAAATCTAGAAAGGGACATTATAGAGAATTATTTGATTCCTTATCACGTCAGGGATTTTCACGTGTACGTGTCGATGGAATCGTTTTAGATCTGAAACCTGGTATGAAAGTAGATCGATATAAAACACATGATATTGAGTTGGTCATTGATCGTTTTACGGTTAGAAAGGAAGAAGATTTTGTCAAGCGCTTCAATGAATCGCTAATAACCGCGATGCACTATGGAAATGATGTGCTAATGACTCTGGGCATGGAAACCAAAGCCACGCGTTATTTTAGTCGTAATTTAATGTGTCCCTCTTCAGGGATTTCCTATCCCAAACCCGAACCCAATTCTTTTTCTTTTAATTCTCCAAAAGGAATGTGTCCAGATTGTAAAGGCTTGGGAGTCCAACATAAAGTGAATTTAAAAAAGATCATTCCTGATGCCAGTTTATCAATTACTCAAGGAGGAATTAGTCCTTTAGGAACCAACAAAAACAATTGGACCTATCGTCAAATTGAAACCATTGCCAAATGTTATGATTTTGCTTTATCAGATCCGATTGCTGACATTCCACCAAAGGCAATGGAGATTATTTTGAAGGGAAGCCAAGAAAAATTTGAAATTCCCTCAACAACCCTTGGAATCACTCGAACTTACAAGATTGACTTCGAAGGATTAGAAAACTACATAGAATCTTCTTATGAAGAAGCTGCCACGGCCAGTATAAAACGTTGGGCTTCAGGTTATATGGACAGCTACCATTGTAAAAGTTGTAAAGGCTCTCGACTAAAAAAAGAAACACTTCATTTTAAAATAGCAGAACAAACCATTGCAGAGGTGGTACAAATGGATTTAAAGGATTTACATCTTTGGATAAATACTCTTTCTAAAAGTCTTTCTGAAAGCGAAAACAAAATTGCCTCTGAAATCATTAAGGAAATTTCATCACGTTTACAGTTTCTGTTAAATGTAGGTTTAGAGTACTTACAGTTAAACCGCTCTTCTAAATCTCTTTCTGGAGGGGAGGCACAACGTATTCGCTTAGCCACACAAATAGGATCACAACTAGTTGGTGTGCTCTATATCTTAGACGAACCCAGCATCGGTTTGCATCAAAGAGATAATGATCGGTTGATCAATTCTTTGACTGCCTTGAGAGATTTAGGGAATTCTGTAATTGTTGTAGAGCATGACAAAGATATGATGCTTCGTTCTGACTATTTAATCGATATGGGGCCTTATGCGGGGAAAAATGGAGGAGAAATTATTTCTCAAGGAACCCCTAAAGCCATTTTAGCTGAAAATACGCTTACTTCTAATTATTTAAGCGGTGCACTTGAAATTGAAATTCCAACCGCCAGAAGAAAAGGAAAAGGAACTAAATTGACGCTTTCAGGATGTACGGGAAATAATCTAAAAGATATAACGGTTGATTTTCCTTTAGGGGTAATGATTGGAGTCACTGGCGTTTCGGGCAGCGGAAAATCTACTTTAGTAAATGAGACCCTCTATCCTATCTTAAACGCACATATTTTCAATGGAGTAAAAGTACCTTTGGCATACAAGAAAATTACAGGCTTAGAATATATTGACAAGGTAGTGGACATCAACCAAAGTCCCATCGGGAGAACTCCCCGAAGCAATCCTGCTACCTATTGTGGTGTTTTCAGTGAAATCCGAACTTTATTTACCTTGACTCCTGAAGCGCAAATCAGAGGCTATAAACCCGGGCGTTTTAGTTTTAACGTGGTGGGGGGGCGATGTGAAACCTGCCAAGGAGGTGGCATGAAGGTTATTGAAATGAATTTTCTACCGGATGTTTATGTTGAGTGTGAAACCTGCCAAGGAAAACGTTTTAATCGTGAAACGCTTGAAATTCGCTATAAGGGTAAATCGATTTCAGATGTTTTAAACATGTCCATTAATGAGGCCTGTGCTTTTTTTGAAGCCATTCCTAAGATTTATAGAAAAATCAAAATGATTCAAGACGTTGGATTGGGTTATATCACACTAGGACAATCTTCTACCACCCTTTCCGGTGGGGAAGCACAACGAATTAAATTGGCCAGTGAATTGTCTAAAAAAGACACAGGAAATACGTTCTATATTTTAGATGAACCCACAACGGGACTTCATTTTGAAGACATTCGTGTACTTCTTGAAGTTTTGACAATCTTAGTTGAGAAAGGTAATACTGTCCTAATCATTGAACATAATCTTGATGTTGTTAAACAAGCAGATTATATTATCGATATTGGTCCTGAAGGAGGCCGCTATGGAGGGGAGTTGATTTTCCAAGGAACACCTGAAGAGATTATAAAGAATGAAAATAGTCATACGGCACGCTTTTTAAAGAAAGAATTTGACGCACAATTAACCCAAAACTTAGTATGAAAGCACACAAAAATTGGAATGAGATAAAAACAAATGATTCATGGGCCTTATTCAAGATCATGAGTGAATTTGTTGAGGGATACGAAAAAATGAGTGCCATTGGACCTTGCATCTCGATCTTTGGGTCTGCCAGAACCCCTGAAGATCACCCAACGTATAAACTCACGGTAGCGATTTCAGAAGCAATTGCTCAATCGGGTTATGGGATCATTAGTGGTGGCGGTCCTGGGATTATGGAAGCTGCAAATCGAGGCGCACAAAATGCCGGGGGAATTTCTGTGGGCTTAAATATCAATCTTCCTTTTGAACAACAAAGCAATCCCTACATAGACCAAGATAAATTGATTGATTTCCAATACTTCTTTGTTCGTAAGGTTATGTTTGTTAAATACGCACAAGGTTTTGTGGTAATGCCTGGAGGGGTGGGTACTTTGGATGAGCTTTTTGAAGCCTTCACCCTTCTGCAAACCTCTAAAGTAGCAAAGTTTCCTATAATTTTGGTGGGTACTTCTTATTGGAATGGATTGATTGATTGGATTAAAAACACCTTATTAGCAGAGAAAAATATCAGCCCAGAAGATTTGGATTTTTTTGTTGTTGTGGATACTGTTGAGGAAGTGATGAAAAACTTAAATCAATTTTATAGTAAAGAGAATTTTAAACCAAATTTTTAATGCACAACTCTTTTGTTTTATCTGCCAAAACAAATGCTTGGATAGTCTTGATGATGTTCTCGTCTGGATTGATAGCACAAAAAACAAAATATAAAATTGAGGCAACTTTAATCCCTGAAACAGAATTAATCGATGTAAAACAAGAGATACTATTTACCAATCCCGACAGTAAAAAACTCCATGTACTTTATCTTCAAGATTGGATAAATGCATACAAAAACACGCAAACTCCCCTTGCGAAAAGATATGCTGAAGATTTCAACAGAAGTTTTTATTCTTCTGCCAAAAGCAAGAGAGGATTTACTTCAATAGACACCCTTCATAATCAGACTTACCCTCTAGTATATCAAAGACTTAGAGATCAACCCGATATTCTTAAAGTTTTTCTTCCCGAATATCTTGCACCGGGAGCAACCACCACATTAACCTTAAACTATACAATAAAAATTCCCGACAGTAAATTCACAGGTATGGGAATAAATGATTCGGGGCGAATAAACTTAAAACATTGGAATATCGTTGTTGCTCCATTTCGAAATGATCTTTGGCAGCTTCAGAGCAATCTAAACCTAGATGATTACAGTGGGTTACCATCAGATTATGAATTAACATGGCATTACCCAAAACGATACTACTTGACTAGTAATTTAATTGAAAACAAAAATGAAGAAAATGATGTGCTAAAAACCACTTCCTTCAATGACACTAATCGGATTCAGGCGGATTTTGTTTTCGACACTTCCAATCGTTTCATTTCAGTTTTCCTAGAAAATGGAAAAGAAGTTGTAACTGACCTACTCCCGCCTAGTTCTGGTGATGTTAATTTGAAAAACACGCTCGAACGTGTCACTCAATACGCAGACAAACTCTATACCCCTTTTCCCAACGATAAAATATTAATTCTCAAATCAAATTACAATAAAAATCCCTTTTATGGATTGAGCCAATTGCAAACCGAAGTTAAAATATCTAAGAAAAAGACACTTAATTTAAAGTTTTTTTCTGACACTTTTTTTTATGAAATCAAATTATTAAAGGCCTATTTCGGAAGATATATTAATCAAACTCTTAGCATCGATAAACGTAAAGATCATTGGGTCATTGGAGGGCTCCATACCTATGCCATGATCAAATATGTAGAAGAGTTTTATCCCGATCAAAAATTCTTGGGCAACTTTACAAAGTTTAAAGTTTTTGGGTTCAAACCCTTAAGATTATTTGACAACTACAGTATAAATAAACTAGGTTTCAATGATGCTTATGAATTTATTTATGAGTTTGCGGAGAACTCCAATATTCATCAAGCAGACAAACAACCTAAGGATAAACTCTCAAAGTTTAATGAGAAAATTGCAGGGCCATACCATGTGGGTGTTGGATTGCGCTATATAGAAACTTATCAAAAAAGCAACTGGCTTCCAGAAACCCTTAAACGGTATTTAGATGCTAAAGGAAAGGTAGGCTTCGAAGCGCTCCTTAGAGACGGAAACAGTAATCTAGACTGGTTTTTTGACTTGTATTTGACAGAGCGAAAATCATTTGATTTAAAAATTCGAGAAAGTCAAAAGACAAATGATTGGATACGTTTTAAGATAACGAGTAGAGACCAAAGAGCATTGCCGGTTTTGGTCGGTTTAGTCAAAGAGGATACCATTATAAAGCAAGAATGGATTCAACTCAAAGCCAGAGACACCGTAATAACTTGGAAACACTCCAAGGCAGATTATATAGCCATTAATCCAAAGGTTAATTTTCCTGAGGCCAATAAAGGGAATAACTGGAAATCGATTAAAAACACCGTTGGCTTAAAGCCATTAAAGTTCACTTTGTTTAAAGACGCTGAAAACTTAAAAAAAGAGCAGATCTTTTTTCACCCCGTATTTGATTTTAACGTATATGATGGAATTACTTCGGGGGTTCGTTTATACAATAGCAAAATAAAGAACCGACCCTTTGAGTTTGACTTTCATCCCCAATATAGTTTTCTAGAAAAAAGTGTAGTTGGTTTTTTTAAAGCAGATTATAAATTATTTAAAGCAAATAGCAACAATTATTTAACACGCTTTAGAATTTCCGGAAGTAGTTTTCATTACGATACGAATTATCGCTATACTGTCTTGATTCCCTCCATAGGATGGTCATTTAGACCCGACAATATCCGTGACAATAAAAGACAAAGCTTGCAGCTAATTTGGTATAATGTTTTTAGAGAAAAATCACCCAACGTGGTTAGCACTCCAGATTACAGCATTTTAAATTTGCGGCATATTTTTGTTCGCAATAATACAATTGACTATTTAAGCTCAGGAACGAATATTGAATTGTCAGATTCTTTTGGTAAAATTCAATTTACGGGAGAAGCACGTAAACTTTTTCCTAGCGGAAGACAAATAAGTGGTCGTGTGTTCCTTGGAAAGTTTTTATGGCACAACTCCATCGATACTCAATTTTTTGATTTTAATTTAAATCGCCCCTCTGATTATCTTTTTAGATATGGTTATTTAGGAAGATCTGAAACAACAGGAATTTACAGTCAACAATTTATTCCTGCTGAGGGAGGTTTTAAGTCAAAATTTGAAGAGTCCTCAGCAAACGACTATATGCTTTCTGTGAATGCATCCATGGGAATATGGAAGTGGCTTGAAGTTTATGGTGATTTGGGGGTGTTGAAAAATCAAGGAAGGCCAGCAAAGGCTTATTTTGATTCAGGAGTAAAATTAAATTTAAGTCCAGATTATTTAGAAATTTATCTTCCAGTATTTTCTTCCAATGGATTTGAAGTAACACAAGCTCGATTTGCGACGAAAATCCGTTTCATTTTAAGTCCGGGATTTAGAACACTCACAAACTTATTTTCACGTAAGTGGTTTTAAACGAATTACTTAAAGAATTTTAATAAAATCGCCTTAAGCTCCCTACTCAAAGACCACTATATTTTTTGTATTTTTGCAACTCACAATGAAAGTCCAAAACCAAAAAGACGATCTTAAAATCAGCTTTAATACCTTTAAAGATCAAGTTTTAGAGGATTACAAGCTTGCCGTTTTAAGTAGAGAATGCAGCTATATGGGGAGACGTGAAGTTTTCTCAGGAAAAGGTAAGTTTGGTATTTTTGGAGACGGTAAAGAATTGCCTCAGCTCGCACTCAATCATTATTTTAAAAAGGGAGATTTTAGATCGGGGTACTACCGTGATCAAACGCTATTATTTGCCCAAGGATTACTCACAGTAGAAAATGTATTTGCAGCCCTGTATGCAGACTTAGATTTGGAACGTGAGCCTATGTCTGGAGGACGTCAAATGGGAGGACATTTTGTAACATCAAGTAGAGACTCAAAAGGCAATTGGAAAAATTTATTGGAGCAAAAAAATCACAGTGGTGACATTTCTCCTACAGGATCACAAATGCCTCGCCTTTTAGGGTTAGCGCAAGCCTCTAAAGTGTATCGTAGTCAAAAAACACATAACGACAAGCTGTTTTCCGACAATGGAAATGAAATTGCGTGGGGAACTATTGGAAATGCTTCCACCAGTGAAGGAATGTTTTTTGAAACACTCAATGCCGCAGGTGTAATGCAAGTTCCTATGGTGATTAGTGTTTGGGATGATGAATATGGAATTTCTGTTTCCAATAAAGACCAAACGGTCAAAGAAAGTATTTCTGAAGCCTTGAAAGGATTCCAAAGATCCGAAGAGATGCCTGGCTTTGAAATTATTCAAGTCAAAGGATGGGATTACCTTGCATTAATTGAAGCATATGCATTTGCTTCAAAAATCGCAAGAGAAAAGCATGTACCCGTTTTGGTTCATGTAATTGAACTAACTCAACCCCTGGGGCATTCTTCATCTGGTTCGCATGAACGCTATAAATCAAAAGAGCGTCTTGCTTGGGAAAAAGAATACGATTGTAATAGTAAAATGCGTTCTTGGATCATCTCAGAGGGTTTTGCAACCGAAGCTTTTTTAGATCAAATTGAGGAAGAGGCTAAGAAAAAAGTCCGTACCGCTAGAAGATCAGCTTGGGATAGTTACATTACTCCAATCCTAAAAGAAAAAGAAAAACTCACAAGTTATTTTGATCTTTTAAAAAAAGTGACTCACAATGATACCAACATCCAGATCATTTTTTCAGAATTAGAAAAGGTTTTGGATTTAGGTTTTAAAGATATCATTTCTGCAGGACGTCAAATAAAAAATGTTTTAGCTCAATATCCAAACGAAGAAACGAGTGAGTTTAACTCATGGTTGACTCATTTGACTCAGCAGGTAAGTCAAAAAATATCTTCTCATCTCTATAACATTTCAAAGGAAGATCTTCTTGCTTTTAAGTCCACACCTCCCAAGTACTCTGAGGATTCTATAGCCATCGATGGTCGTATGATCATCAGAGATAATTTTGAAGCGCTTCTGAAAAAACATGATAATCTTTTGATTTTTGGAGAAGATGTTGGCAAAATTGGTGATGTAAATCAAGGTTTGGAAGGACTACAAGCAAAATTTGGAGCACTTCGTGTTGCCGATACTGGAATTCGTGAGACCTCCATTGCTGGACAAGGAATTGGTATGGCACTCCGCGGATTGCGTCCTATTGCTGAGATACAATATTTAGATTATATATTATATTGTATTCAAATCCTAAGTGATGATTTAGCCAGTATGAATTATCGAACTGTAGGGCAACAAATTGCTCCTTTGATTATCCGTACACGTGGGCACCGTTTGGAAGGAATTTGGCATTCTGGATCTCCCATGGGTGGTATGGTTCATTTACTGAGGGGAATGCATATTTTAGTGCCAAGAAATATGGTTCAAGCTGCTGGCTTTTACAACACCTTAATGCAAATTGAACAACCTGCCATTGTTGTTGAATCATTAAATGGATACCGTTTGAAGGAGAAATGTCCTAGCAATTTAGGGGAATTCACATTGCAATTAGGGAAAATTGAAATTCTAAAACAAGGCACGGATATTACTGTAGTTTCCTATGGTTCAACCTTAAGAATTGTAGAAGAAGCATCTAAACGATTGGAACAAGCTGGAATTTCTATTGAAGTGATTGATGCTCAAAGTTTAATTCCCTTTGATTTAAAAGAGGAAATCAGAGAAAGTATTGCAAAAACTAACCGACTACTCATAGTAGATGAAGATGTTCCTGGCGGAGCCTCCTCCTATATTCTCCAACAATTGATTGAAAAACAAGCTGCATTTTCTTTACTCGATAGTGCACCAAAATTAATTTCTGCTAAAGCACACCGCCCAGCCTATGGTGGTGATGGGGACTACTTTTCCAAACCTTCAGAAGATGATGTTTTTGAGGCAGCTTATGCGATAATGCATGAGACCAATCCAAAAAAATTCCCAGTTTACTAAAGTGTAAATAACTTTAAAAGTAATTCCTCCATGATTTGTTGTGGAGTTGTGTTGAATCCTTTGATTCCTTTACTCTTTAAATCAGCATCCAAGACCGAACGCATTGCCTCAGTAATTTGTTTCATAGAAAAACGGGCCGCAGCACTTTGATACTCTTTTACAAAAAAAGGATTAACACCCAAAACTTTTGGTGCCTCAGCGGGATTACTCAAACCTTTTAACAACAAAAGCTTTTGAAAATAATTATGCAAAGTTGCTAAAGTCAATACCATTGGGTGATTTTTAGGGTTTCTATTCAGGTATTGAATGATTTGAAAGGCCTCTGAAAACTGCCCTAATCCAATGGCTTTTTGTAATTCAAAACTATTAAATTCTTTACTGATTCCCACATGAGTTTCAATATGGTCGGGTGAAATCGTTTCCCCATTTTTAACTACAAGCTGTAATTTAACCAACTCATTGTGAAGTGCACTAAGATTTGATCCTATATACTCTGAAAGTAGTGTTGCAGCTGCCGGCGAAAGGTTAATCTTTAAATTTTTAGCCTCATCAGAAACCCATTTAGAAATTTGATTATCATAGAGCGGCTTTACCGTCAACACTTCCCCTACTCTCTCTGCGGCTTTATAAAGTTTTTTCCTTTTATCAAAAGCCTTGTGTTTGAAACAGAAAACAACAATAGATTGTGAGGTTGGACTTTCCACATAGGCAGCCAAATCATCCCAAGAAGAAGGAGGCATGAATTGAGCTTCCTTGACAATCACAACATTGTAAGTCGCAATCATGGGATAGCGCTTTGCAGTTTCTATAATTTCAGCAGGAATAGCTTCTTTTCCATAAAAAAGAGTGAAATCAAAATCACGGGATTGCTCATCGACCAATTTCTCTGTTAAGGCATTGGTAATTGCATCAATATAGTAGGACTCCGTTCCCGACAAAAGATAAAATGGCGAAAACTGTTCTTGCTTAATCTTGGAAAGTAGCGTGTTGAACGCTTGCATCTTAAAAAATTATTGCATTTTTACAGCATGGAAAAACTGAATTTTCCCATCGGTAAAGTGTTGATCAAAAATAAGGAAAATAAACCCTATATCTTTGATCGAATCCGTAAAAAATGGTTGCACTATACTCCAGAGGAGTGGGTTAGAGTCCATTGTGTGGAATATCTTATTGAAACTAAAGGGTATCCAGCCTCTTGGATCCTCATTGAAAAAGAGATTAAAGTATTTGAAACAAAAAAACGAATTGATATTGTTGCGGTTGACCCTCAGGGAGGAAATCGACTCTTGGTTGAATGTAAAGCACCCTCAGTTTCCATCACGCAGTCTACTTTCGATCAAATAGCCCGTTACAACCTAAATATTCAAAGTCATTATTTGATGGTTTCAAATGGCTTTGATCATTATTTTTGTCAAATGGATTATAAACAGAAGCGTTATCATTTTATTGAAGAGCTACCTAATTTCGAGCGCCAATGAAATCTATTGCAGTCGTTTTATTGAATTACAATGGGATTGCATTACTCAAGCAATTCCTTCCCAAGGTTGTGGAATATAGTCCAGAAGCTAGTATATACGTCATTGACAACAAATCCAACGATGCGTCTGTAGCTTGGCTAAGAGAAAATTACCCCTTTATTCAATGTATAGAACTGAATCAAAACTTAGGCTATGCTGGTGGATATAATGAAGGATTAAAACAGATTGAGGCGGAAATTTATTGCTTATTGAATACGGATGTTCTGGTCACTTTCAACTGGCTCCCTCCCCTACTAGATCATTTTGAATCCCATCCTAAAACAGCAATCTTACAACCCCATATTTTAGATTATAAAAAACCTTCTCATTTTGAATATGCTGGTGCAGCTGGGGGCTATTTAGACCTGAATGGGGTGCCTTATTGCAGAGGACGAATCTTTTCAACAGTAGAGGAAGATCTTGGACAGTATGATGATCCTACACAAATATTTTGGGCAAGTGGAGCCTGTTTCTTTATAAGAAGTAAATTGTTTTGGGAGCTAAATGGTTTTGATGCTGATTTCTTTGCGCATCAGGAAGAAATTGATTTATGTTGGAGAATGCACAACCAAGGTTACATAGCCATGGCTATTGGAAACGTAAAGGTTTACCATTTGGGGGGTGCCACTTTAGCCCCTTCTCCAAGAAAAATATTTCTGAATCATCGAAATTCATTGTGGATGTTAACAAAAAATCTTCCTAGAAAAGGATTATACCTTCGTCTTTTTTTACGAATGTGCTGGGATGGATTGGCAGGAGTTTATTATTTGTTAGGTTTTAATTACTCCTCTACTTGGGCAATAATTAAAGCACATGCTGCGTTTTATAGTGGTTTAAAATCCATGTTGAAAAAACGTACTTTCGAGATTCACCACGCTGACTATTTTCACGTCAAGAACATTGTTTTAAAGTATTTTCTTCGTAAAAAATTAAATTTCAAGGATTTGAATAAAGAATAAAATAATTTCTGTTAATTTGTAAAACTAAAATTTAAAAAAA
>JAURBX010000109.1 GCA_030828745.1 Flavobacteriaceae bacterium
ATAAAGTCCAATGAGCGAACCAATGACTGCCCCATGACTTGCTAACCCTCTAAAACCGGTAAAAGTATAGCCGGTAGGGGTGTCTCTAATGGGGAGTAATATTTCAATTAAATGATCCTGATAATAGTCCCAACTGTAAAAAAATACATCTCCCAATCGTGCACCCAAAAGAATTGAAACAATCATATAGACAAAAAGGGATTCTAAATACTCTAAAGGAATTTTCTCTTGATCATATATTTTTTTCATAAGGTAGTACCCAAGCCCAAATGCCATAATGAACATTAGGCTGTAGTAATGGATTCCAAAGCTTCCTATTTTAATGAGTGTTTCGCTAGGAGCCCAATCAATTTTTGAGAGAAACATAAGTGCTTATTTTATCAAGGTAAATGTAATTAAATTCAAGGCGATAGGAAATTATTCCTTAAGGAATTGGGTCATAACCTGATCCTCCCCAGGGATGACATTTAGAAATACGTTTGACCCCCAGCCAACCTCCTTTAAATAAACCATGTTTTTTCAATGCTTCAAGGGTATATTGCGAGCAGGTAGGTTGATATCTACAACTTGGAGGGAGTAGGGGAGATAAAAAAGATTGGTACCCTTTTATTAATAAAACAAAGGGATAAATTAAAATTTTTTTCAAAACCTGAATTCTTAATTAATTTTAAATGTACTTCCCTCTGAGGTATCGTTGATTTGGATGTTTAAGTTCGATAAAGAATCTCGAATTAAATCTGAAGTTTGAAAATCTTTTGCGGCACGCGCATTGTTTCGCAATTCAACGATTAGTTGTAATGCACCTTCTAATTGTTCGTTTCCATTTTCTCCTTGCTTTTTGTTTGTGTTTAGTAAACCTAAAACATCAAAAAAGAAGACATTCATGAGTTTAGATAACCCTGCTAAATCCGTTTTACTTATTTGTTGAAGACCATTCGAAACAGCATTGATATATTTTACAGCATCAAAAAGATGAGCAATAAGAAGCGGGCTATTAAAGTCGTCGTTCATTGCAGCATAACATTTATTTTGCCATACAGTAATATTAAAATCTGAACTCTCCTCACTAGTAGGGAGAGTTTCTAATTTAGAAATTCCTTCTGTCAATCGATGAAATCCTTTTTCTGAGGCCTCCAAAGCGGATTCACTTAAATCGACAATACTACGATAGTGCGCTTGCAGCATAAAAAAGCGAACAGCCATAGGGGAAAAGGCCTTTTTAAAAATGCTATTTTCACCACTAAACATTTCCCCAGGTAAAATATTATTTCCGGTTGATTTCGCCATTTTCTTCCCATTAAGGGTAAGCATATTGGCATGAAGCCAATAATTGACAGGAGCTTTTTTGTTTATGGACTCAGCCTGTGCGATTTCACACTCGTGGTGAGGGAATTTTAAGTCCATTCCACCTCCATGAATATCAAACTGTTTCCCTAAATATTTGGTGCTCATTGCTGTACACTCTAGATGCCATCCAGGAAAACCCTCACTCCACGGAGAAGGCCAGCGCATAATATGTACTGGTTCTGCTTTTTTCCACAAAGCGAAATCTTGAGGATTTTTCTTGTCGCTTTGCCCATCTAATGTTCTTGTATTATGAATTAAATCTTCAATTTTCCTTCCACTTAGCTTACCATAAGGGATATCATTATTAAATTTAAGAACATCAAAATAAACCGAACCGTTTATTTCATAGGCATAACCTTGAGCCATGATTTCTTTAACTAATTCAATTTGTTCCACGATATGTCCTGTAGCTGTGGGTTCAATGCTTGGCGCTAGCGCATTAAATTGAGCCATGGTATCACGAAAATCTAAAGTATAGCGTTGAACCACTTCCATGGGCTCAATAGATTCTAAGCGCGCTTTTTTTGCGATTCTATCTTCTCCTTCATCCGCATCATTTTCTAGATGTCCTGCATCGGTAATATTTCTAACATAACGAACTTTGTATCCTAAGTGTTTTAAATACCTAAAGATTAAATCAAACGAAATAAAAGTTCTACAATTCCCTAAGTGGACATTGCTGTATACAGTAGGCCCACAAACATACATTCCAACATTATTAGGCAGTATGGATTTAAAAGTTTCTTTCTTCCCACTTAATGAATTATAAACAACTAATGAGGTATCCATTAAAAATCAGTATCAAGTTTGAGGTAATCTAAAAACTCCCTTTTTTTATCTTCATTTTTAAAGACACCACCAAATTCGCTTGTTACAGTGCTACTTGCTGTGTCATTTATTCCTCTAGAATTTACACAGAGGTGTTTGGCATCAATCACACAAGCTACATCTTTCGTGCCAAGCACCTCTTGAAGTTCTTGAACAACTTGAAGCGTTAAGCGTTCTTGTACTTGTGGACGTTTAGCGTAATAATCAACAATACGATTCATTTTGGAAAGTCCTACCACAGTTCCATTAGAAACATATGCTACATGAGCTTTACCTACAATGGGAAGTAAATGATGTTCACAAGTAGAGTAGAGGGTAATGTTTTTTTCCACTAACATTTCTCCATATTTATAGGAATTGTCAAAAGTGGATGCTTTAGGTTTTTTATCGGGATGAAGTCCTCCAAAAATTTCATTCACAAACATCTTGGCAACACGCAAGGGAGTCCCTTTTAAACTGTCGTCTGTTAGATCCATTCCTAATGTTTCTAAGATGGAATGGACATGTTTTTGAATCAGCAGTATTTTTTCATGATCACTTTTTTCAAAAGCATCTTCTTTTAATGGAGTTTTGGCATTATTGGAGAAATGGTCTTCTCCTTCTTGGAAACTAGTGTCAGTAATTGATTTTTCGATTTTCATAGGTAATAAATGCCCACAAATATACTTAATTTCTGAGGGATATAAAGCCTAAGAAATAGATCAAAGTTTAAAGTTGTAGCTGATGCTTACCTGAGTGAGTTTTTGGTTTAAGGAATAAGTGTCAGTAAGTCCCTCTGAAAATAACTCGAATTGTTTGTTTTGATCAAAATTCATTAAAGAAATTGCGAGGCTACTGGATCCAAAATCAATTCCTAACCCGAAAGTCAACGCCATGGTGTTTGTATTGGTATTCTTTTGTGCTGCATTTTGATTTAAAATACCCGCTCTAAAGCTAAGGTCATTGAGACGATATTCACCACCTATTTTGAAGGTTGTTACCCCATTAAATCTTGATTCAACTTTTTGTGTAACTTCTGTAAGATAAGTACTTCCAAACTCATCATTTAATCGAGCATTAGCTAAATTTTGAGTACTGTAATCAAGGGAAATCAATCCCTTGGATCCAAATATATAAGCAAAACTTAAGGTTGTTTTAGATGGGATTCTAATTTGGTATTCATCATATAAGTTAGTGATATTTGGGCTTATTTCTTCTCTAATATCGATTCCTCCTTCATAGTGAACTGCACTGATACTTTGCCTTGTTTCATCAGCTAGTGTGAGCCATTGAGGACTGTCATAAGTCGCCCCGAGGCGAATGTTTTTTATTTTATAAATGGCGCCAAATTGAGCTGACATTCCTTCTCCAAAGCTTACAAGTTCATTTTCAAAATTAATATTGTAGGTTGTGGAATTTTCAGAATGATTGGTTTCAAATAAATTTTGAGCATTATTTAAATAGAGTTTATGAAAATTTATATTGACCCCTAGATGAAAAACATCCTTATACAATCCACTTAAGTTCAAACTTGTCTTTCTATACCAACCTGAATTGATAATATCAATTTTGTGGTTAACAGTGTTATACAATACATTGGAACGGTAGGTTGTGTTTTCGTCCGTGTCAATTTTAGGATCTATAATATAACCTTGATAGCCTAAAAAAGCCTGTTGCGCTGCAAAACCTTGTTCATCACCTAATATTCTATAAACATCATCAGGTGTTTCGTCATCATAAAGCGGAAGATTTTTAAATGCCAAACCATCTGCATAATAAAGAAAATACTGATCAATCCCTCTTGAGTTATTTCCATCAATAAATACATTTTGATTAAACTGGATAATTTTATGAAGATTAAAACCCACACTCACTCTAGACCATGGACTTTCTGAGTTACTGTTATTAAAGACAAATACACCCCCAAAATGATCGAGTCGAACATCCTCATTTTCTGAACTCCCCTTTGAGTTAAAATATGAACTTTCTGTCAGCTTATTTTTATAATTAAATGAAGCACCCAATTCAGTATGTAAAAAAACTGAAGAACTTGCAGGATTAAAACTAATTGCAGTTAAATCCCCTCCCAATGCTCCAAAGGCTCCTGCCATTGAAGTATAACGAGCAGAACCATTTAGTTCGGTTGACACAAGCCGGCTAACATCATTAACTGTCTGTGCAACAGATAGTTGTGAAATGAATACGTATATAAAGGTGTAGATGGTGATTCGCATAATAAGAAAAGTTTTAAGAATTAGTTTCTACGCCCACTAGAAGAACCTCTTCCAGCACTGGAACGTCCCGAGGAACCACCTCTGCTCCCAGAACTATAGGATCTTGATGGACTACTATAACTTCTCGAACTTGAGGGGGTGCTATAACTATTGGATTTATTCTGAGTTGTGTTTCTTCTCGTTTGATTATAATTATTATTGTATTGTCTTTTGGTATTCGGACGTGACACCGTTTTATTTCTTGTTGCTGTGGTTCTAGCTCTTGGGTTTGTTCTATTGCTTCTATTTCTTACTGTAGGCGAATATCTTGATTGTGAAAAACGACTACTACTACTCTTCACAGATTTATTTGGATTGGAGTTACCACTTCTTGAAACACCCGAAGTTCCAGAATTCCCAGCATTAACTGTAGGTCTAGCTGTAATGGAACCTCCAGAATTTTTAACACCTAATCTATTATTACCAAGTACAACGTTTCTTCCAATAGAGTTATACCTCCTGCCAACGTTAACTCGGTTTAAAGTGTTTTTAACATCTTCGTTTGATTTTGATTGGCGACTTCCTTTTGCTTTTGAATTTCTATCAGAAGAGCCATAGTTTTTTTCTCCTCTTCCAGATTTTACACGAGCAACAGTGCTGTTGTAATTTTTATTGTTGTAATTGTTGTAGCGATTTCCGAAGCGGTTTGCATATCCATTTCTATTCCATCGATTATAACGATTCCACGGGTTGCTGTATCCATTATAAAAAGGATGGTAAAATCCACCATAATTAAAGGGACTATAGAAAGAATTGAAACCTCCCCAATAGCCTGCATATCCCCAACCATAAGGACTGTTATAGGGGTTATAAAATCTCCCATAGCCGAAGCGATTTCCGTAATAGTTGTTCCAAAATGGAGAATAATTAAATGCAAAACCAGAGAGCCCCCATAGATAATTGGGAGTGTTGTTTACCACTATGATTTCAGTCTGAGAGGTTTCACCTCCCCAGGGGATTTGAGTGTACCCACTGTCTACACTATTTGTCTGATATTGATCTGTAGTGCCATAGCTTTCAGTATCAGTAAAGTAAGTGTCATCATAATTGACAGGCACATTATTATCTGCAACATCTTTAAAGTATTGACTGTAGTAATTGTTTTTGTTTTCCACTTGTGGAACTTGTTGTTCGCGACTAGATTGGGTAGCGTAAATACCGTCAGAGTCAAAATAGGATGCACTTTTAAAACTACCACAGCTAAAAAGAATTATACTAGCAGCAAAACCTAATAATAAATTTTTAATTTTTTGAAAAGATAAGTTTGCATTCATAATCATTCGCTTTAGAGATGTGGATCAAAAAGTTTAGTTTTGTATCACAAAAATTATTACAAACAAATATAGGCAAATTCTATGCCACGTTTTTATGGCCAATAAATTAACTTCAAGAAATACAGATTATTCTAAGTGGTACAACGAAATTGTTGTCAATGCCGATCTCGCAGAAAATTCAGCAGTCCGAGGGTGTATGATTATTAAGCCTTATGGCTATGCAATTTGGGAAAAAATGCAGGCGGAGCTAGACAAAATGTTCAAGGACACTGGGCATGAGAATGCTTACTTTCCTCTTTTTGTTCCCAAGAGTTTGTTTGAGGCAGAAGAAAAGAACGCAGAAGGATTTGCAAAGGAATGTGCTGTAGTTACTCATTATCGTTTAAAGAATGATGAAAAAAATCCAGGAAAACTTATTGTTGATCCTAATGCTAAATTGGAAGAAGAACTCGTTGTAAGGCCTACAAGTGAGGCTGTTATTTGGAATACCTATAAAACGTGGATTCAGTCGTACAGAGATTTACCAATTTTAATCAACCAATGGGCTAATGTGGTTCGTTGGGAAATGAGAACGCGTTTGTTTTTGCGAACAGCTGAATTTTTATGGCAAGAAGGACATACGGCCCATGCAACTGAGGCAGAGGCAATGGCAGAGGCAAAACAAATGAATCAAGTATATGCAGATTTTGTTGAAAATTATATGGCCATTCCTGTGATACAGGGAATTAAAACAGAGAGTGAGCGTTTTGCAGGGGCGGTGGAGACTTTTTGTATAGAGGCACTGA
>JAURBX010000138.1 GCA_030828745.1 Flavobacteriaceae bacterium
ACTCCTTTGAGTACGCATGCCCAAATTGCTACTGAGGCTGTGGATGCCAATGTGCATGTTTATTGTGAAAAAACGATGGTAAAAGGGGCTAAGGATACTGTCCAATTGGTCAACAAAGTTTTGACTAACCCTAAAAAAATATTCCAAACGGGCCATCAATACCACAGTTCTAGATTATATTCACATGCAGTTGAGTTAATTCAAGGGGGTAAAATTGGAAAAGTAAATGGTATCAGAGCTCAGTGGAATCGTAATGGAAATTGGAGAAGACCCGTTCCAGATGAAAAATTCGAAAGACAAATTAATTGGAGAATGTATCGAGAATACTCCTACGGTTTGTTAGCAGAGCTTAGTTCTCATCAAATTGATTTTGCCAATTGGCTGTTTGATTCTCATCCAGAAAAAGTTACTGGTTTTGGCGGAATAGACTACTGGAAAGACGGAAGAGAAACCTATGACAATACCCATGTCATTTATGCCTATCCCAATGGGGTAAAAGCAAGTTATACCTGTTTGACAGGAAATGCGAAAGACGACTATAAAATTCATGTAATGGGAGATAAAGGAACAATGGTTTTGGATTATGCAAAAGCCTGGTTTTATCCTGAAGGTTCCTTCAAGAAAGAGTATGGTGATGTAGATGGTGTTTCAGGAGCTACAACGAATTGGGAAGCAGGAAAAGGTATTCCATTAGATTTCGCTCATATTGACCCTACCCAGCAAGCCCTTGAAGATTTTCGAGATTCTATTGTGAACTCTAAAGCGCCTTTGTCTGATGTCATTTCTGGATCAAAAACGGCATTTGCTGTAGATATGGGGATTCGTGCTATGGATCAAAATAAAACAATCTATTGGGATTCGTCCTATAATTTTTAGAACTATAATATGTTTTCACTTCAAAATAAAGTAATTGTTCTCACAGGAGCTACAGGCACACTTGGGGGAAGTTTAGCTTTAAGTCTAGCCCATGCAAAGGCAAGAGTCATTGTATTGGGTAGAAACCAATCAATTTTAGATGCGCTTTTGGAGAAACTAACTCCTTTAACAGTTGCTGCAGCCTTTGTCGTAGACGTAATGGATAAAGAGGACTTAAAACAGATAAACAACAAAATTATCGATCAGTTTGGTCAAATTGATGTATTAATCAATGCGGTAGGCGGGAATCTCCCCGGCGCCGTGATCATGGAGGATCAATCCATTTTTGATATGTCTGTCCCTGATTTTGATGAAGTGATCAATTTGAATCTTAAAGGGACTGTTTTGCCTTCCCTAGTTTTTGGAAAATCCATGAGTATGAAGGGAAAAGGTGCAATTGTTAATTATTCTTCTATGGCTGTTGATCGTGCCCTCACTCGGGTGTTAGGGTATTCTGCAGCGAAGGCAGCAATGGAAAATTTCACACGATGGATGGCTGTTGAAATGGCACTCAAATTTGGAGATGGAATTCGAGTCAATGCTATTTCACCTGGATTTTTTATTGGTAAACAGAATCAAAAATTACTTTTAAATGAAGACGGTAGCTATACAGAGCGTGGTGAAAAAATCATCCGAAATACTCCAATGAAACGCTTTGGAAAAGCAGAAGAACTCAATGGAGCGATTCACTTTTTATGTAGCGATAGCGCAAGTTTTGTGACCGGAATTGTTCTGCCGATTGATGGAGGGTTTAGTGCTTTTTCAGGAGTTTAATGTATTGATATGAAAGAATCTTTTAGATGGTATGGTCCCCAAGATGCAGTGCCATTATCTGCAATACGTCAAGCAGGTGCAACAACAATTGTGTCTGCTCTTCACGATGTTCCCAATGGAGCAGTTTGGAGTGTTGATGCCATTAAAAGGCTCCAAACACTTATTCAAAATGCAGGTTTAAAATGGGCAGTAGTGGAGTCGGTGCCGATTCATGAGGACATCAAACAGCGTATTGGAGATTACGAGCGGTACATTGAAAATTATAAAACAACGCTCAAGAATCTAGCAAGCTGTGGAATTTATACAGTTTGTTACAACTTTATGCCCGTATTAGATTGGACTCGAACGCATTTATATAAAACCTTAGCGGATGGATCTACAGCACTTTCATTTGAAATTGACGCGTTACGAGCTTTTGATTTATATGTAGTAAAAAGAAATCGCGCTACAGAAGATTATTCCTCACCACAAATTGAAGCTGCAAAACGGTATTATGAATCGCTTGAAGAGATTGAAGTCAAATCCTTAACAAATAGTATAATCGCAGGTTTACCTGGAGCAGAGGAAGGCTATACAATGGAAGAATTCAATCAACGAATTGAGGCTTATTCCCATTTGGATCAGGATACTTTGCGGAGTCATTTGGTACAGTTTTTAGCTGCTGTAATACCAACTGCTGAAGCTTGTAATGTCAAGCTGTGTATTCATCCAGATGATCCCCCTCACTCCCTTTTTGGAATACCAAGAGTTGTAAGCACTGCATCGGATATTGAAGCCCTCTTTAGTGCCGTCCCCTCCCTGAACAATGGATTAACATTTTGTACGGGTTCTTTTGGTGTAAGAGCCGATAATGATCTTTTGGAAATGTTTATTAATCATGCAGAACGAATACACTTTCTTCATTTTCGAAGTACACAAAGAGATGAAAAAGGCAATTTTTTTGAGGCAAATCACCTTGAGGGAGATGTCGATATGTATGCAATGGTAAAAGCGGCTTTACAAGAAGAGAAAAGACGTAAGGCCATAGGCCGTATTGATTGGGAAATACCCATGCGCCCTGATCATGGGCATCAAATGTTGGATGATTTAAATAAAACAACCAACCCGGGTTATTCTGCAATTGGAAGGCTCAGAGGATTAGCTGAATTGAGAGGATTAGCATTGGGAATTAGTAGAAGTGACCTTTAAGTCGTTGGGAGGATTAAGCGTGAACTTAAAATCTTTTTGTTGGAAAAATAAAAAAAGGCAATACGAAAAGAGACAAAGTATTTTTATTATTAATCTTATATTTACCTTTCTATTAAATTAATTATATCATCTATGTTTAGAAATTATTTTATTCCACTGTTACTACTATTTTCAACTTTTGTTTTTGGTCAAAAAGAATATTACGAATTAAGAACCTATACCATCCCCTTTAACGGGTCGGAAGCTGAGTTACATGACTATTTGTCATCAACATTATTGCCAGTATTAAATCGAAACGGAGTTGAAAACATAGGTGTTTTTGAAGCTTTAGGAGATCCAACGCCAAAGCAAGTAGTACTTTTAATTCCTTACAAAGGAGTTTCACATTATGAAAAGGTTTTAAATGCAATGAGCAGCGATAAAACCTATCAAAGTGACAAGAAAGTATATGATGCAATTCCTATTTCAAAAAAAGTTTATACACGATATAGTAGTTCGTTCTATTTTGCGTTTGATGGATTACCTCAAATGGTAAAACCCGCTGAAGGCTCCCAATTGTTTGAATTGAGAACCTACGAAGGCTATAGTGAAAATGCAGTAGACAGAAAGACAGATATGTTTAATGATGGAGAACTTACCATTTTTGAGGAAACAGGTTTACATGCTGTCTTCTTTGGAAGTCAAGTGTCTGGACCATTGATGCCTGCATTGACCTATATGCTATCCTTTAAAGACATGGAAGAACGCAATGCCAATTGGAATAAATTTATTGAACACCCTGAATGGAAACGTATTTCTAACCTTCCTGAATATGCCAATACTGTTTCTGACATTAAGCGCACTTTTTTAAAGCCCTTAGCTTATTCTCAATTATAATTTAATCATTTAGTTGAAGTAGGTATTTGAGTCCTCCCTCCAAATGATTTTGGAAAAATTCAAGGGCATAGACTTCTTTACTGTGTCCCAACGAACTATACCATTGACGTCCTCCTTCAAAATTGTGATACCAAGCAATTGGAAAACTATTATAAAAATTATCTGAAGGAAAAGACTCTAATTTGGGATCATTTACTGTAGTTAGATCAGCAGCTAAAAGGACATGAATATCTGGATTTAATTTTTTTAAAAAATAACATTCATCTGTAATTTCAAAGTGTTGTTTTAAGTTTTTTGTAGAGGGATGGGAGGAGTCAATTACACTTACACTAAAGGTTTGGAAAGGGGCATGGCGTTCAAAAGTCCCTCCTAAAAGGGACCAGTACCATGGCCAATCTCTTTCAGATCCCGAGGCAGAATGTATCGCTCCAAACCCTTTTCCATTTCGACAAAACGATTGGAAAGCTTGCCTTTGAAGTTTGGTTTCAAATGCCTCATTATTTGTATTTGAAAAAAAGACTGCATCATAAGAATTCATTGCTTCTGAAGTAAAAACACTAGGCTGGTTGGATACCTCACAGGATATCCCAAGTTTATCGCATATTTTAAGAAGTGTAGTAACACTAGTCTCTATATTGTCATGAACATAGCCTTCTCCATTTTTTGTATAGATGAGTAATTTTTTAGTGACATTCTTTTGGATCTGACCATAGCTCATCATACAGTTTAGGATAAGAATAGAAAAAAGGGGCATAGTATTTTTCATCTAAAAGGAGTTAAAACGGAGTGTTATAGGTAAAAATTTAGCTACTAAATCCTTGTAATAGGGACCTAATGCTATACTGTCTGTCGGAGTAGGTATTTTAGAGTGTAAATCATAAGCATTAAATTTTCTGACCCAGTCAAAAAGTTCTA
>JAURBX010000134.1 GCA_030828745.1 Flavobacteriaceae bacterium
CCAATGCCCACTACCTATCATGTTTATAATGCCAATGGCAAATTTAAATTAAAAAAAACACATTGGTTTTTGATGAAGTCAAGTTTTAATGCTCCTTTAACTCCTCAATTAGAGGAAAATATTCAAAAGGCTGTTTGGAAATCTAAAAACGAGTTTCCATTACTGATGGAAAACGCATACGAAAACATCAAAATTCTTATCGAAAATGTGGAGTGACTTATTTTTTAACCCCTGAAGGAACCAAAGAGGTATAGTCTCCGTTATGGTTCATGATTTCTCTTACAATTCCACTGCTAATGTAGGAGTGATCTGCAGAGGTTAATAAAAATAAAGTATCAATTCCTGTGAGTCTCTGGTTGATTTGTGCTATACTTTTTTCAAATTCAAAGTCAGCAGGATTTCTAAGTCCTCTTAATATGGCAGTAGCCTCTACTTTTCGGCAAAAATTGACGGTGAGCCCTTGGTATGTTTTTATAGATATTTTAGGTTCATTTTTAAACGTATTGGAAATAAACTCAACTCGATCTTGTAGAGAGAACATGTATTTTTTATCACTATTTTCTCCCACAGCAATAACGAGTGAATCACATAGTGGAAGAGCTCTTTCAATGATATCTTGATGTCCCAACGTAATGGGATCGAAGGAGCCAGGAAAAACAAATTTCTTCATGGGTTCAATTTTTATTTAAGACTTCAAGTAAAAGTAAATTAAAAAATTCTGAAAGCTCCATTCCCATGACACGAACTTGTTGAGGAATGATACTGTTTTCTGTTAAGCCGGGCACCGTGTTTATTTCCAATAAATGAGGTTCTCCCTTTACGAAGATAAATTCACTCCGAACGACTCCTTTCAATCCTAATTTACGATAAATTTCTTTAGCCCATTTTTCAGTTTTTTCTTTCCATTCCAATGGAATTTGAGCCGGAGTGATTTCTTTTGATTTGCCTTCATATTTTGCTGCATAATCAAAAAATTCATTTTCAGTAATAATTTCTGTTATGGGTAGCGCCTGAATTTCTCCATTAAATAGTGCAACTCCAACGGAAACTTCCCTTCCTTCCAACGCACTTTCTATAATAATTTGAGAATCTTCTTGAAACGCTTTTTTAATTGCAGGTTTGAGTTCGGTTTTTTCTTTGACTTTAAAAACGCCAAAACTACTTCCTGCCCGGTTTGCTTTAACAAAGCAGGGAAGCCCTACCGTTTTTTCAATAGCATCGGGATCAATGATATCGTCCTTATCAATTGAATAATGTTTAGCGGTTGGAACATTGATCTCTCTCAATACTGAAAGGCAATCTCTCTTATTGTAAGTCAGTCCTGAGGTGTAACTATCACAACTGGTAAAGGGAATGTTTAATAATTCCCAAAGTGCTGCAAGTTGTCCGTTTTCCCCTGGAGCTCCATGAATGACATTGAAGAGGATTTCAAGATGAATATTTTTTTTTGCTGTCTGTAAAGAAAAGTCTCCCTTGGCAATGGAATATTGCGCTCCATTTTTATCAATTGCCGACCAATCCGTTGGGGTTATGGTTATCAAAAAAACATCCCAAATACTAGGGTCTAGGTTGTCAAAAACAGTTTTACCGCTTTGTAGCGAAATTTCAAATTCAGAGGTAAATCCCCCACAAACAACACCAAGCTTTTTCTTTCCCATTACTTTTGGTTATTTTACAAATGTAAATCATTTCATAGCAATCGAAAAGCCATGGGTTTTATTATCTTAGCACAGAAATTTATGTCATGCAATTTTTACGATTTTTATTTAGTAAAATGTTTTTGAAGCAATTGCTATTCATAGGCTTGACTGCCGTGCTTGTTTTTATTGGAATTTCTTTTAGTCTCAAGCTCATTACGAATCACAATGAGTATCAAAAAGTCCCAAACTTGAAGGGTGTACCTTTAGATGCACTTTCTTCCATTATGGTAGAACAAAATTTACGGTTTGAAGTTATTGATTCCACAAAATTTGTTCCAAGTTTGCCTCCACTTACTATTATTGCTCATTTGCCAGTCGCTGAAAGTGAGGTAAAGAAAAATAGAAAAATTTACTTAACTGTCAATCCCTCTGGATACAGAGAAATAACCGTTCCTAATTTAATTCAAATCACCAAGCGTAACGCTGAATCTATTCTCAAAGCTGTGGGATTTGAGTTGGGTGAAATTTCCTATCAAGATAATATTGGGAAAAATATGGTTTTGGAAATCAGGCACAAAGGAAATGAAATTGAGCCTGGAATTTTACTCCCTAAAACCACAAAAATCGATTTAGTTTTAGGAAATGGAAAACGAAAATAATCCTTTGGAAGACGAGCTTCAATCTTCTGACACCCTCTATGAGCATTATGCTTTTAAAGCGGACCCAGGGCAATCTCCGTTGCGTGTGGACAAATTTTTAATGACCCGCGTTGAAAATGTTACTCGAAATAAAATTCAACATGCTGCCAAGGAAGGGAGTATCTTTGTAAATGGCAGTGTGGTGAAATCCAATTATAAAGTAAAGGGAGGTGATGAAGTTAAAGTTCTTTTTACACATCCTCCTTATGAAAACCTATTAGTTCCGGAAGATATTTCTTTAGATATTGTTTTCGAAGATGATGTTTTGGTAGTTGTCAATAAACGCGCAGGACTGGTAGTTCATCCTGGACATGGAAATTATTCAGGGACTTTATTAAATGGTTTGCTCTATCATTTTGATCAATTACCAAAAAACTCCAATGAACGACCGGGTTTGGTTCACCGAATTGATAAAGATACAAGCGGACTTTTGGTGGTTGCCAAAACAGAACAGGCAATGACGCATTTAGCGAAACAGTTTTTTGATAAAACTTCTGAGCGAAAATATTCAGCCTTGGTTTGGGGCGATGTTAAAGAAGAGGAAGGAACCATAGAAGGCGCAATCGGACGACATCCAAAAAACCGACTTCAGATGGCTGTTTTTGAGGATAACTCTCAAGGGAAAGAAGCGATAACTCATTTTAAAGTTTTAGAACGTTTTGGATATGTAACGCTAATTGAATGCCAACTTGAAACAGGTAGAACCCATCAGATAAGAGCGCATCTAAAATTTATTGGGCATACTCTGTTTAACGATGCGCGTTATGGAGGAGATAAGATTCTTAAAGGAACCAGTTTCACGAAGTACAAGCAGTTTGTGGAAAATTGCTTTAGCTTATTGCCACGACAGGCATTACATGCTCAAACGCTAGGATTTATTCATCCTGAAAGCGGAGAAAAAATGTCATTCGAGACCCCTTTGCCCGATGATTTTGAATCAGCACTTGGAAAGTGGCGGCAGTATGCTCAACATAAGAATTTATAATAGAAGTATTTTAAGCTTTGATTCCATCGACTTGTAATCCATTATAAATCCTTGTATTTTTGATAAAAATAGTAGTATGAAAATGGTTATCTCCCCTGCAAAGTCATTACAATTTGACAAGCCGCTTCCCACAACAGTTCAAACCCAACCTCATTTTAATTTAGAAGCTGAGAAGATCAATACGTTGCTCAAAAAAAAATCACCCAAACAATTGAGTGAATTGATGCACATATCAGACAAATTGGCGGAATTGAATTGGGAACGCAATCAGTCTTTTGGGATATCTGAGTCCAAAGCGTCTGCTCGTGCTGCAATTTTTGTGTTTAATGGAGATGTTTATCAAGGTTTGGATGCCTTTACTTTGAATGAAAAGAAGATCGATCAAATGCAAAGCCAACTTCGTATTTTATCAGGATTGTATGGTCTTTTAAGACCCTTAGATGCTATTCAGCCTTATCGATTGGAAATGGGAACAGCTTTTCAGGTTGGAACGTATAAAAATTTATATGCTTTTTGGAAAGATAAAATTACTCAGCAACTGAATGATGAAATGCAAGAAGATGAACTTTTTGTGAACCTTGCCAGTAATGAATACTTCAGTGCGGTTGATGTCAATAAGCTAAATGCTGAAATCATTACGCCTCAGTTCAAAGATTTCAAAAACGGAAAGTTGAAAATAATCTCTTTTTTTGCCAAAAAGGCTAGGGGTATGATGGTGCGTCACTTGATTGATAATAATGCAACCCAATTGGATGACATCCTCTCTTTTAACACAGACGGTTATTCTTTTAGTGAAGTAGAAACAAAGGATCCGCTGAGTCCAGTTTTTGTTCGCTAAATCTATTTTTTTGAACGGCTACTTTTAGATTTATTTCTCGGTCTTCTTACTCCGTAACTTCCTTTATTAATTTTTCCTTTTCGCGTTTTTCGGTCTCCTTTTCCCATGGTAATTTTGATTTGGTGAATGACTAAAGTACCTCTTTTTTTAGAAGGTCTTTAATTCTTTTGCAATTCCTAAAATATTTTCTCTGCGATATTTTGTTAAGAAATCTGAGCTTAAATGTTTACTCCCTTCAAGGTCTGGTGTGGATAAAAGGGTTTTTAAATTCAATTCCAAATACTCTTTCAACATTGGGGTTGCAATGGGAGCATAGCTGTAATGCCAGGGCTCGTAGTAAAAGCCTTTTCGTTTTATATCGGCGGTATAGGGTCGAATAAAACCAAAGTTTGCCGCATTTTTATCCATCCATTTTTTCATCTTGGCATAGGGACCTTGACCATGAAATTTATCTGTTAATAAGACATCCCCTTCTTTGGTTTTTGTACCGTCGATTAGATCAACGTCTGTTCCCCAATGGTGCCTGGAGGTGCCAGGAAGAGTTGAGTATTCTATTATTTTAGTGATATTTTCTTCCGGTGATACCCCCCTTTTTTTATTCCTTATGTACTTGCTATTCCAGATACTTTTCTGACGTTTAAAGGACCTATAAGCAGAGACAATCTCTAGAGTTATTCCCTCTTTTTTTGCAGCTTTTTGCATTTCTATAAAAGCGACTCCTACAGGTTTTAATAAGGGAATGTCAACATTGTAGAGTTCTGGCTCTCCTTTTCCAAGTAGGATTGAA
>JAURBX010000145.1 GCA_030828745.1 Flavobacteriaceae bacterium
CTCAAAATCGGTACGTACCAGGCAAAAAATCCAATCCGCTTTATCGGCATAGGACGTCCAAACCTTTGAGCCTGTAATTTCAAAATGATCCCCCTTATCTATCGCTTTGGTTTGTAAACTCGCCAAATCACTCCCTGCGTTGGGTTCGCTATAGCCCTGACACCACCAGATTTTACCCTCTACAATTTGAGGTAAATAATGCAATTTTTGCTCTTCGGCAGCAAACTTCAACAATGCGGGACCTAACATGGAAATCCCAAAGCTATAAAGGGGTTTTCTACACCCCAAACGGGTCATCTCTTGAGTCAAAATATTATTTTCTTCAGGAGTTAATCCTCCTCCTCCGTATTTTTTGTCCCAATACGGAACAACCCAACGTTTTTCTAACATTTTTTCAAACCACACTTTTTGGTCTTCGGTATGAAAAACAGCATTTCGTCCTCCCCAATAAACATCAAAGGGATCTTTAACGGGCTGACACATACTTTTTGGACAATTCGCTTCAAGCCAAATTCTTGTTGCTGTCCTAAAATCATCTAATTCTTTCATCTAAAATTTTAAAATAAGTTTTCTATTTGATTTTTTTGAAGGGCTTGTAATGCCATTTTACTATAAAAGTGAACGGCTTGGTCTAAGTTTTTAAATCGAATGTCCTTAGTAAAACCATTTTTGTATCTGTGGAAAATTTGTTGAATAATAACAGCAACTTTAAATAGTCCAAAAACATAATAAAAAGTAATATTATCCATTTCCAGATGACTTAATTGAGCATATTTTTCAACGATTTCACTGCGTGTTAAATTCCCTTTTTCCAGGCTAATGTTCAGGTTATTTTTTTTCATGAAATCAGGGTCTGACTCCTGTATCCAGTAGGCCAAAGTAGTCCCTAAATCCATTAACGGATCGCCAAGCGTTGCCATCTCCCAGTCTAGTATTGCGATAACACTCAATTTATTGTCTTGAGAAAACATGAGGTTGTCATACTTAAAATCATTGTGGATGAAAGCAGTATGATTTTGCTCAGGAATATTATTATTGAGCCAAGTATATACTTTTTCTATGGCTTCAAGCTCAGCCGTTTTAGCATGGACATATCGTTTAGTCCACCCCATAACTTGACGTTGAACATAACCCTCAGGGCGCCCTAAATCTTCCAATCCAGCAGCACGATAGTCTAAGGCATGAATTTCCGCTAAAGTACCTACAAATTCATTGGATACTTTGTGCATCTGAAGGGGTGAAGGAAGTTGTTCTTTTAAGGTATGTCCTCTAAAAATAACACCTTGCTTTCGCTCCATGATATAAAAAGGAGCGCCTATGATTTCTTTGTCTTGACAATACAGATAAGGCTTGGGAGTTTTTTTATAAATGGGATAGAGGCCAGAAAGTATTTTAAACTCTCGCCCCATATCGTGTCCGGATTTAATATTTGCTCCATGCGGCGGACGTCTAAGTACAAACTCTTGACTACCAAAACGCAACAAATACGTTAAATTAGAGTAGCCCGAAGGAAACTGAAACACTTGTAAATTGCCATCAGGAAGCTCCATTTCATTTCGTAGATAGTGTTCTAAAGCGACACTTTCCAAAGATTGTCCGGCTTTAATTTCACTCGCTTGATCCCGTAGTAATTTCATTTTATATTCAAATAAATATTATTTTTATATATATCATAAAGTGCATTTTAAAACTATAAATATCAACTAAAACTTTAATAATTACGCTTCCTTTTTAGCACTATACTTTTTTAGAATACTCCTTGCCAATCGACTTTTATGCACCTCGTCTGCTCCATCATAAATTCTTGCTGCACGTTCATGACGATAATAAGTAGATAATATGGTGTCATCGGTCACGCCTTTGGCTCCATGCACTTGAATCGCATAATCCACTACTTTCTGGAGTACTTGAGCGCAATAAAATTTAATAATTGAGATTTCAGATCTGGTTTTATACGCTCCTTGGGTATCAATTTTGTGGGCTGCATCTTGTACGAGCAATCGAGCCGCATTTATTTCAGCTCTACATTCTGAAATCCAGTTTTGTATTGTTTGCTTTTCACCCAATACAACCCCTTCAGAAATTTCTCTAGAAACAGCTCTTTCGCACATTAAATCAAAAGCACGTTCACACATTCCTATCCATCTCATGCAATGATGAATGCGTCCAGGTCCCAATCTTTTTTGAGCAATGGAAAATCCATCTCCATCTGCCCCCAGCACATTCGACTCAGGCACTTTGACATCGTGAAATTTGATTTCAGCATGGCTTTCCCAACCGCCACCAGAATGTCCCATGATGGATACATTCCGAATGAACTCTATGCCTTCAGTAGCAACCGGCACAATCAGCTGACTTGCTTTTTTGTGTGGATTTTCAGCCTCTGGTTGAGTCACTAACATGACAATTGCGAAGCTGGCTCCATCAAAACTTGAAGTAAACCATTTGTGTCCATTGATTCTATAATTACCCTTTTCTTTTGTTGCAACAGTTCCCATTTGAACAGGGTTTGATCCAGCAAAATCAGGCTCGGTCATTGCAAAACAACTTCTAATTTCTCCATTTAAAAGGGGGGTTAAATACGTTTCTTTTTGTTGATCAGTCCCAAACTCAATTAAAATTTCCATATTCCCTGCATCAGGAGCTTGACAGTTAAAACAATAATGTCCATAAGGACTTTTGCCTAAGACTTCACTCACCTCGCCATGTTGTGCATTGGTCAATCCAAGGCCTCCATATTCTATGGGTATTTGAGGAAGCCACAAGCCTTGCGCTTTAACTTTGTCTCTAAGTGCATTCAACTTGGGGAGTTTTTCTTCCCAGGAGGCATTTAAAATCCAAGGTTCCATGGTCAATAACTCCTCGTTTACGAAGACAATTATTTTTTCTTTTATTTCTTCAAATCCCATATCATTCTTTATTTACCTAAAAAATTAGGTGTTCTTTTTTCTAAAAAGGCAGCAACGCCCTCCTTTAAATCATGACTTTTAAAGGCAGCAACTTGTTGTTCTGCTTCAAAGGAAATGGCATCGTTTAAGCTATGATTCATTGCAAAAAACATATCTTCTTTGGCAATTCCAATCGCCAGTGTTGGTCGTTGAGCTAGGGCTTCAGCCCATTGTTGTGCATTAGTTAACAGTTCATCTTGAGGAACCAATCTATTTGAAAGTCCTAAAGTCAAACATTCCGAACCACTTACTTTAGTTCCACTGGTTGCAATCTCTAGTGCTCGACTGTAACCTACTTGTCTTGCGAGTAACCAACTGGCGCCTCCATCGGGTCCTAAGCCTATGTTTACAAAGGCGTATAAAATTCCGCTTTCATTACTCATTACTCGAAAATCACATGCTAAAGCAAACGCTGCTCCTACTCCAGCAGCAGTACCATTTATGGCACCTATAATGGGCTTTTTTAAACTGAAAAATTGATTCATCAATGGTTGATATTGATCAATAATATATTGACTCCGTTCTTCAGCAGTGGTGTTTTCAGCAAACACCGACAAGTCGGCACCGGCACAAAAACCTCTACCTGCTCCTGTGATTACAACGGCTCGTATCAGGTCGTCTTGTTCACATTTTTTTAGAGAATCTGAAATTCCATCTACTAAATCTTGATTCACCGCATTGTAGCGATCCGGTCGGTTTAAGGTAATGGTAGCTACTCCTTTATTGACTTCAAATAGTACTGCTTTTTTCATAGTGCGTTAATGATAAGCTAAAGCCAAGAACTCCGCAATACAAGCCGGCTTTTCCTGTCCCTCTAGTTCAATGGTTACATTTAATTTATATTTCGCTCCTTTAGGAATCCTTTTAAAATCGGCTAAAACTACGCGCCCTCTAAAATTTGTTCCAACGGGGGTCGCATTGGGAAAACGAACTTTGTCTAAACCATAGTTGATTGTCATGGAGACTTGACCCACTTCATAGACTTCAAACATAATTTTAGAACACAAAGAGAGCATTAAGAATCCGTGTGCAATCGGCTGTTGATAAGGAGACTCTTTGGCGCAGCGCTCTGCATCAATATGAATCCATTGTTCATCTTCAGTTACCTTGGCAAAGGTATTAATCCTGTCTTGATCCATTTGAGTCCAAGCTGTTAATCCCAATTCTGTCCCAAGTGCAACTTCCATTTCATCTAGATTTTTAAAATTACGCCTGTACGCTTCTTGTGTTTTTCCTGATTCCATTTTCCTTTTTATTAAACAATTATATGACCGCCGTCTACTGTATATGTTCCTCCTGTTGAATAACTTCCTGCATTTGAAGCAAGATAGACGGCTAA
>JAURBX010000068.1 GCA_030828745.1 Flavobacteriaceae bacterium
AGGAAAACGATTAATCTCCATACCATTGTGAACCACTGTTCCCTTATTCACTTTGTGATTAATTGTGATGTGGTAGCTATTCCATTCGCCAGCTGGCTTAGCCATGACATGGTCAGGTGCAATCATGTCATACAAAGCACCTGCAGTATGAATTTGATTTTTTTTATCATCTGCATAAATATCTGCATCGATGATTTGAATTTCAGGACCTGTTACATACGGATCATCATAATCTGTACTTTCATTGACACCCCACATAAATCCACTGTTGGAATCAGGGGAAAGTTTCCACTCAAATTTTATTTCAAAGTTGGTGAATTTTTGATCTGAAATTAGACTTTTATTTCCATCTCCTTCTGCATTTTCTGAATCATAAGTAAAAATACCATCGGCAACAGTCCAACCTGTTTTTTGACCAGACTCATTCTGATAAATATGCCATCCACTCAGGCTTGCTACAGGACTCATATCTATCCATTGATCTTGCTCAATTTCAGTTGCTACGGTTTTAGAATTTTCAGTATTCTTGGTTTTATTTTGACAACTAAAAAATAGAGTTGCAACGCAGACGATTAGTAATCTTAAGTTATTTATCATTGAATTAAAATTTAATCAAAAGTACTAATTTATTTAAAACATTTCTAGTATAAATTATTGAATTTATTAGATTAAAATTGCATTTCAGGAACATCCACAGGAATTTCAAGTTTTCCAGCTGTTGCTTCTTTGATTTCTTGCACACTAACCCCAGGGGCACGCTCAACTAATAAAAATCCTTTAGAAGTAATGTCCAGTACTGCCAACTCAGTTACGATTCTTTTTACACATCGCAAACCTGTAAGTGGTAGCGAACATTTTGAAAGTAATTTAGAATCTCCTTTTCGATTGACATGCATCATTGCGACAATAATATTGTCTGCAGAAGCCACAAGATCCATGGCTCCACCCATACCTTTTACTAATTTTCTGGGGATTTTCCAATTGGCAATATCTCCATTTTCTGAAACTTCCATTGCACCTAAAATTGTAAGGTCAACATGCTTTCCTCTAATCATTCCAAAACTCATTGCAGAATCAAAAAAGCTAGCTCCTGGCAGACTTGTTATGGTTTGTTTACCTGCATTAATTAAGTCAGCATCTTCCCCTCCTTTATATGGAAAAGGTCCCATCCCCAAAATACCATTTTCACTTTGAAACTCAACTTGAATTTCTTTGGGTACATAATTTGCAACTAAAGTGGGAATACCTATCCCTAGGTTCACATAAAAACCATCTTTCAATTCCTTTGCAATCCGCTTTGCAATGTTTTTTTTATCTAAAGCCAAGACTCAGGTGTTTCTAAGGGTTCGTTGCTCAATTCTTTTCTCATAATCTCGTCCCTGAAAAATACGGTTTACAAGAATTCCAGGGATATGAATTTGATTTGGATCTAAAGCACCTGCAGGTACCAACTCTTCTACCTCTGCTACGGTCACTTTCGCTGCACCACACATTAATGGATTAAAATTTCTTGCGGTTCCCTTAAAAATTAGATTGCCTGCTGCATCACCTTTCCACGCTTTTACAAAAGCGAAATCGGCTTGATAAGCTTCTTCCATAACATAGTTTTTTCCATGAAAGGATCTATTTTCTTTACCTACAGCAACTTCAGTACCAAAACCTGCTGGAGTGTAAAAAGCGGGGATTCCCGCTTGTGCTGCCCTACATTTTTCTGCAAGGGTTCCTTGAGGGGTTAAAATGACCTCCAACTCCCCTGACAACATTTGACGCTCAAACTCTGCATTTTCGCCTACATAAGAGGCTATCATGGTTCTTATTTGTTTTTGCTGTAACAATAATCCTAAACCGAAGTCATCAATCCCTGCATTATTGGAGATACAGCTAAGGTCTGAAATTCCTAAACGAACTATTTCTGAAATTGCATTTTCTGGAATTCCACACAACCCAAACCCTCCTAGCATCAGAGTCATACCTGAGGAAACACCTTCAAGAGCTTCTTCTACGGTTTGAACAGTTTTATTTATCATTGGGGAAAGTTACTTATTTCACTGTTTTATCGCCTTAAGTTTTTCAATTAACTTAGGTACAACTTCAAATGCATCCCCTACAATACCATAATCTGCGGCTTTAAAAAAGGGGGCTTCGGGATCGTTATTAATGACAACCTTCACTTTAGAGGAGCTAATTCCTGCTAAATGTTGAATGGCACCAGAAACTCCAATTGCTATGTAGAGATTGGTAGCTACAGGCTTTCCTGTTTGACCTACATGTTCACTGTGAGGACGCCAACCCATATCTGAAACAGGTTTAGAACAAGCTGTGGCTGCTCCCAAAACGCTTGCTAAATCCTCAATCAAATGCCAGTTTTCAGGCCCTTTTAAACCTCTACCTCCAGACACAACGATATCAGCATCGGCGATAGTAACTTTGTCTGTTATTGAATCTGTGGCTGTTACCTTAAGTGTTGAGTTAGAATTTAAGTAATCTGCTTCAGCATGTTCAGCATCAGTAGTTTGTTCTTTTAAACCGAAAGCATTTGATGAAAGACTTATTACAGTTCTACTTTGATTACTTACACACTCATTAAAAGCTTTATTTGTAAAACAAGAGCGTTTTACGGTGATAGGATCATAAGAACTTGGTAATGCTACTACATTAGAAACATATGCTGCCTTTATGCCTGCAGCTAAAATAGGTCCTAAGTATCGACCATTTGCGGTAGCGCTAACTACAATAATGTTTGCAGTTTCATTTTCTATGATCGCTGCTAGACTCACACTATATCGATTAACATTAAAAAAGATATCTCCTTCAGTATCAATATTATACACTTTGTCAACACCATGCGTGTTTAAAACAGAAGCGTCATCCGTATTAAAAGTAACGGCTATTAAATTGGTTTGTATTGCATTTGCAATGGCTCTCCCGTAAGAGGCAACTTCTAATCCTGCTTTTTTGATTATTCCATTCTGAGATTCAACATAAACAACTACTGACATAATTTTTTGGATTTTAAAGCACTTTAGCTTCGTTTTGTAATAATTCTATTAAGGTATCAACATCCGCTGCATCCACCAATCTGACTGGACCTTTTTTCTGGGGTTTTTCAAAATGTTGAATTGTTGTTGCAGCTTCAACTTCAACAGCCATTTCAACGGTTAAGGGCTTCTGTCGTGCCTGCATAATTCCACGCATATTAGGGATGATTAGATCCGATTCCTCGACTAGTCCCTTTTGCGCTCCCAATACAAGTGGGAGACTTGCACTTAGGATTTCTTTTCCCCCGTCAATTTCTCGTTGAAGAGTTGCGGTTGACCCCTCCATTTCAAACTGAACACAGTTTGCTAAATAGGGCAATGCCAAAAATGAAGCCAACATCCCACCAACCATGGCGCCATTATAATCAATAGACTCACGACCCGCAATAATTAAATCATAATTCTCTTTTTTACACAATGCAGCTAATTGATTTGCAACAAAAAAACCATCTGTGGGAGGTGCATCAATACGTATCGCCTGATCGGCTCCAATGGCCAAACATTTTCTTAGGATGGGTTCGCAACTTGCATCACCTACAGTCACCACAGTAACTGTGGCTCCAGCTTTTTGCTGGAGCCAGATAGCACGGGTTAAACCAAACTCATCGTTGGGATTTATAATGAACTGAACACCACTCGAATCAAAAGACTTATTTTCATCTTTAAAATTGATTTTTGAAGTAGTGTCTGGGACGTTACTTATACAAACTAAAACATTCATTTAATTAGATTTTAATACGAATCTACTAAAAAAAATGACAGGGTGTCATTTTTTTAAAATTTATTCTAAATAGAATAAATAGTCACCTGAACTGTAATTTTAAATATACTGATTAATGAGATTCTCGAAACGTTCTTGCTTCCCACTAATTCTTTTTGGATTCTCCCCATTGAATGCAATTTTTGTAATCTCTTCCAATGATAATCTCCCACCTTCAAAAGCTTTTCCATTATCCGAATCGAAAGAAGCATATCTTTCCTTTCTCATTGCTGAATAGGGAGATTCTGTTAAGATTTTTTCTGCAACCAAGAGTGCACGTGCGAAAGTATCCGCCCCACCAATATGGGCATGGAATACATCCTCTAAGTCGGTAGAATTTCTTCGGATTTTTGCATCAAAATTAACACCACCGCCTTGAAGTCCACCAGCTTGTAAGAAAACAAGCATAGCCTCGGTAACTTCATAAAGATTTACTGGAAATTGATCTGTATCCCAACCATTCTGATTGTCACCTCTGTTCGCATCCACACTTCCTAACATTCCTGCATTTGCAGCAACAGCTAATTCATGTTCGAAAGTATGTTGAGCCAGCGTTGCATGATTTACTTCAATATTAAGCTTGAAATCTTTATCTAAATTATGTTCTTTCAAAAATCCGATCGCAGTGGCCGCATCAAAATCATACTGGTGCTTCATTGGCTCCATCGGCTTCGGCTCAATAAAAAAGCTACCTTTAAATCCTTGTCCTCTCGCATAATCTCTTGCCATAGTTAACATTTGAGCCATATGATCCAACTCTCTACCCATATCGGTATTCAGCAGTGACATATACCCTTCACGACCTCCCCAGAAAACATAATTTTCGCCTCCCAATTCCATGGTAATATCTAGTGCCATTTTAATTTGAGCACCCGCTCTTGCAACTACATTAAAGTCAGGATTGGTGGCAGCACCATTCATATAAACAGGATTTGAAAAGCAATTTGCAGTTCCCCACAAAAGCTTAACACCAGAGGCTTTTTTCTTTTGAGCTAAGTATTCAGAGATTTGATGTAATCGTATTTCATTTTTAGCTAAGGTTTCTGCCTCATCTACTAAATCTATATCATGGAAGCAGAAATAGTCAAAACCCATTTTAGTGATAAATTCAAAGGCAGCGTCAGCTTTATCCTTGGCGCGTTGGATGGGATCGTTGGACTGATCCCAAGGAAACTGTTGAGTTCCAGGTCCAAAAGGATCGCCTCCTTGCCCACAAAAGCTATGCCAGTAGGCAATCGAAAATTTAAAGTGTTCTCGCATAGATTTCCCCATGACCATCTGATCTGGGTTGTAAAACTTAAACGCCAATGGATTATCTGATGTTTTTCCTTCGAAGGATATTGCTCCAATTCCTTTATAAAATTCTTTTTCTCCTGTTAGTATCATTATAATTTAATTTTAATTTTTTAAAGCACTATTTAATTCCTCTTTCCACTTTTGATAAGCGTCAAAAAAGGCTTTATTTGTTTTCTCCGGCTGCACAACTGATACCCGATCGATAGCAGCAACTCTATCGGAATAATCTTTTGTGGAATTGTTTTCAATACCCGCAGCTCTAGCAGCCCCTATCGCTCCCGTTGTATTGTAAATTTCTATGGGCTGTCCAATCAAACTAGAAACGGTAGATGAAAAAATAGAAGAGCGAAATAAATTATCATTTCCAGCTCTCACTACTTCAATCTCTAATGCATCTTCTTGCATAATCTCCATTCCGTAAGCAAAGGAAAAAGCAATTCCTTCGAGGGCAGCTCGGCATAAATGTCCTTTTCCATGAACATTTAAATTTAAGTTACTCAAACGAGCTCCAGGAGTTTTATTAAACAACATCCGTTCCACGCCATTTCCAAAAGGAAGAATTGTAAGTCCATCGCTTCCAATAGGAATCTCAGATGCCCAATCATTCATTTCGTTAAAGTTTACTGCTTGAGTTATTCTTTTTAACCAACTATATTGTATCCCTGCACCATTAACACAAAGCAAAGTCCCAATAACAGGTTTAGCTGCTGTATAATTCACGTGTGCAAAGTGATTGACTCTGAAATACTCTTTTGAATTTTCTCTATCGGTTACTGCAAATAAGACTCCTGAAGTTCCTCCAGTTGCAGCGACTTCTCCAGGTTTTAGTATATTCAATGCCAAAGCATTATTAGGCTGGTCTCCAGCTCTATACCTAATAGGGATCCCTAATGGCAATCCGGTCTGAGAGGATGCTTCTTGAGTAACAAACCCCTGATCTTCAAAATTTTCAACTACGGGGGGTGTTAGTGAAGGAGCTATACCATAAAAATTCAGTAACCAATCCGCAACTTTTTTGTCTTTATAATCCCACAGCATTCCTTCAGAAAGACCATTTTTAGTGGTTACCACCTCTCCAGTAAGTTTGTAGGCAATGAAATCACCCGGTAACATATAATGGTGAATTTTACTGTAAAGTTCAGGCTCATTGTCTTTTACCCATTTCAGTTTACTGGCCGTAAAATTACCAGGAGCGTTCAATAAATGAGATCCATATTTTGCCTCACCAATTTCTATTGCGGCTTCATCTCCAATAGCTACTGCCCTACTATCACACCAAATGATGGATTTTCGAAGGCTTCTTTTTTCTTTATCCAGTATAACAAGACCGTGCATTTGATAAGAAATACCAAGGGCTAGAATTTGTTTTCCGTCAATTTTATTTTCTGCAATAATACGTTTCGTTCCCTGACATAAATGCGTCCACCACATTTCTGGATCCTGTTCAGCCCAACCTAACTGTAAAGCATCTATAGACATTTCGTTTTTGGGCTCCGTAACTACGGCAATTTTTTGGTTTGTTTTTGCATCCACCAAAGCAACTTTAACAGATGAACTCCCAATGTCATATCCAATGTAAAACATAGTTATTTTATTAAAAAATCTGGTAATTCTAAAGCTTTTTCACAACCTACTTGATCCATTACTTGTTTTAATTCTGTTTTTATAAGTTCCATAGTGTGTTCCCCTCCTTGCCTTCCAAGAGCGCCCACTCCATACATAAATGACCGGCCCAAAAAAGTAAATTTTGCACCACTAGCAAGGGTTCTTGCGACATCAGTACCTGAGCGTAACCCACTATCCATCATAATGGTAATTTGATTTTCATATTTCTTATTTAAGCTTTGTAACGCGTGTAAGGTTGATTGTCCCGCATCCAACTGTCTTCCACCATGGTTTGAAATAATCACACCATCTATCCCCAAGGATATTGCCTTCTCCATATCCGTTTCGCTTGCCACACCCTTCAAAACAATTTTCCCTTTCCATTGGTCACGAATGAGTTTGATTTTTTCTTCATTTAAACGTCCATCAAAAGTTTCATCCATGAATTTTCCCAACTGTCTTAAATTTAATCCTTTGGGCATGTAAGGAAGTAAAGTTTCAAACTGAGGCTGTCCATTAATAAGTGTTTTTAAAGCCCATTCTGGACGTTTTAAAATTTGAATAAAATTATTTAAAGACATCTTCGGTGGCATCGCCAGACCATTACGAATATCACGAGGACGAAAACCGAAAGTGGGAACATCACTCAATAAAACTAATACAGGATAGCCCGCATTTGACGCACGCTGAATGATATCGTCTCTTACTTCTTTTTTTGCTGGATAGTATAATTGAAACCATGCCTTACCCTCAGAAATCTCTCCAATTTTTTCAATACTGGCTGTTGACACTGTGCTTAAAACAAAAGGAAGATTATGCTTCTTTGCCGCGTGGGCTAATATCTCAGGAGACTTTGGCCACATCAATCCCTGAAGTCCAACTGGTGCAACCCCAAAAGGGGCATCATAGGTTTCACCAAAAAGAGAAGTAGTTAAATCTACTTTAACCTCATCTTTTAAATAATTAGGAACCAACTCTACTGTGCGAATATCAGACGTGTTTTTCCTTAAATTGACATCTTCATTACATCCACCATCCAAATATTCAAAAGCAAATTTTGGCATTTTACTTTTCGCTTTGAGGCGCAAGTCATCGACCGAAGGATATTTTGGATTCAAAATTTTTGCTGCTTTTTAAATATAAATTAATAAGTTCTAATCAATATGGATCAAAAAAATCAATTCAGTAAATTTAATCTTTTTACTAAAAAAAATGTCTAAATTTAATAATCATTAAAAAAAACTTTCGATGAAATCCACAAAAACTTTTTTATCTAGACGTTCATTTATTGGGAAAACCGCAACCTTGACTGCTGGTATTCCTTTGGTGGGAACGAAACTATGGGGAGCTCCTGCATACATACCCAGTTTATTATCGCCGAATTCAAAAATAAATGGGGTACAACTAGGACTCATCACTTATTCTTTTAGAGCAATGAAGGAGCAAAGTGCTGAAGCTACATTACAGTATATTTTGGATTGCGGAGTAAATGGCGTGGAATTAATGGGGAGAACTGCAGAATCTTTTATTGGACGACCAGAAAACACAGTTGACCTTCGTAAATATTACGCGCTAAAACGAAAAGAAAGAAATAATAAACTAACTGAAGAGGATAAAAAAGAATTAGAAGACATAAAGATGCAAAATGAATCCTATGACAAAGAAGTCGAAAAATGGAATGCGACTCGATCATTAGATGGCTTTGATCAACTCCGAAAAATGTACAACGATGCTGGTGTAGAGATTTATGCCTTTAAACCGGACTACTTACTCTCAGCTAAAAATTCAGATGAAAACATCCACTATGCAATGCAAGCGGGAAAAAGACTTGGGGCTTCTCATGTGACCCTTGAACTGCCTAGAGAGAGTGAACATACCCTCAAATTAGGAAAAATGGGAGAAAAAAATGGAATCAAAGTAGCCTACCACGGTCACGAACAACAACATGCGCATTGGTGGGATAACGCTTTGGAACAATCTTCACATAATGCAATGAATTTAGATCTGGGTCATTATACTGCCGCTGGAAATACAGATTCTATCGAGTTTATTCAAAAGAACAATCAACATATCTTGAGTATGCATGTTAAGGATAGAAAAAACCCGGAACATGGAAAAAAGAATGTTACTTTTGGCAACGGTGATACCCCAATAAAAGAGGTGCTTCAATTGATGCGAGATAATCAATATAATTTCCCTGCAACCATTGAATATGAGTATGACACTCCTGAGGACTCTACCATCATTGCAGAAATAAAAAAATCCATTACTTACTGTAAGAATGCTCTCGAATCCTAACTATTCAAAAAACTACTCTTAAATTATGAATGCCAAAAGGTGTTGTCTTGTTTTCTTTTTATTTAACCTTAATTTCAGTATGGCTCAAGGATATGAAACTCAGTCTTACGATGTAATCCAAACCTTTTCTGAAGGAGAAATTCGGTTTTACCCCCCTGTTATGAAAGTAAAAACCAACAATAAAAGTGGTTTTTCATCTCTATTTAAATACATTTCAGGAAATAACTCAGCAGAACAAAAGATTGCCATGACTACCCCTGTACACATGGACAAAAACGAGGGAAGTGAGACTATGGAATTCGTACTTCCTAAACAATTTGACTTAGACAACACACCGCTTCCTGTATCCAGCAATGTGGAAATCTATAAATCTAAAGCTGGATATTTCGCTGCATTTAAGTTTGGGGGTTACACCAACACAAAAAAAGAACAGATGATCATCGAAAAAGGAAAAAAGATATTAGCAGAAAATAATATTTCATTTTTTGACTCTCCAGTTGTATTGGTCTACAATAGTCCCTATACTTTCTTTAATCGAAAAAATGAGATTCTATTTGCTATAAAATTTTCAAAATAAAAAACTCCCTCTAACTAAATTGAATTATGAAAAAAAAAATATTGACTGTTATTTTAATTACACTTTTCCATTTTTACTCTCCCATTAATGCACAAGAAAAAACAATTTCAGCTTATAACCCAGAAGCCCAACTTGAGAGATTAGGAATTACGCTTC
>JAURBX010000110.1 GCA_030828745.1 Flavobacteriaceae bacterium
CCTATTTTACCAGTTTCGGTTTGATAAATAGCCTGAAGTCTTCCTCCAATTCCACTCATACTAGGTTCAACCACAGCAAGGGTGAAAGCAGCAGAGACTGCAGCATCAAATGCATTTCCTCCCTGTTCAAACATCGCTTTTCCCGCTATAGAGGCAAGAGGATGTGCTGCAGCAATAGTATTGTTGAGATAGGGTTTAGTTATTTGTTGCTTGCAGGATACAAACACGATTAAAAAAACCAAGCTGAATTTAAATGAAATTTTATGCATTTTGAAGTAAAAAAAGGTTCGCACTAATGTACAAACCTTTTGAATTAATTATTCCACAAAAAAAAGTTAAAACCATACAGATGAATTTTAATCCAAAAAATTATATCTTCCCAAGAATAATTTTGACTATTAGTAATTAAAAAGGAATAGAATCACCTTATTTTTTTCTAATAAATAAGGGTTGGATACACTAATGAAAAAAACACTTGGGCTAAGTAGACAAATGGGGTTATTTGCTGTCATTGCTACAGGGGTCTCCTCTATGGTAGGAGCTTCTATAAACGTTGTTCCCTTTATGATTCATAGAAGTGTTCCCAACATAGGCCCCTATGTCTTGTGGGCTTTTGCCTTTGCTGCTATTCCTGCACTATTTGCGGGCTTGGCCTATGCCATTCTATCCTCAGCAATGCCCAGAGCAGGAGGAAGCTATTTATACGCTAGTAGAGGTTTAAATCCTTATTTAGGTTTTGTTGCCAGCTTTTCTCAGTGGTTTGGCTTATCGATAGTTATTGGAGTTATTGCCTATATCTCTATTCCTTTTTTAAGGGATATTGCCTACAGCTCTGAGCTCTATGGTTTGGCTGAGTTACTTGATATTTCTATAGTGCGTGTAACAATGGGGTTGAGTTTAATATGGGGGTTTGTTTACTTAAATATTAGAGGAATTAAGTCCTATACCAATCTTTTAATTCCAATGGTAATTGTCATTTTTTGCTTGGGGAGTATTGTGATTTTATCGGGTTTGTTTTATGATGCTGATGACTTTCTTGTGGCACTAAAAGAGAAAGAAGGTTTGGCTCATATGCTTTCCCCTAATCCCAATTTTGAATGGCGTATTTTTTTAGCTGCAGCCGCTATTTTGTTTTCAAGTTTTATTGGATTTGATGCCATTGCACAGACAGGAAGCGAAGCTAAAAATCCAACTAGAAATCTACCCCTAGCCATCCTCATTGCCATTTTAGGAGTTGGCCTTTTTTATTTTCTCTTTACCGCATCGGTCTATAAAATAATTCCGTGGAGTTATATTTCAGAACAAGCTCAAATTAAAGATATTACAGCTCCGGGCTTACTGAGTTATGTCTTACCTAAAGGGCTTGACCTTCTCATTTTGTTGGGTGCAGCAATTGCTTTGATCAATGATTTACCAGCCATGTTATTATCAGTATCGCGCCTCATGTTTGCCTGGGCAAAAGATTCCATTTTCCCAAAACAAATAACCAAAATTCATCCCAAAAACAAATCTCCATACATCGCATTAATGTTAGCGGGAGTGATGTCCAGCATTGGAGTTTTGGGCTCTCACTTTGCAGGTGATTTTTTCCTAGGAATTGACATCATGGTTACTTCAATGTTAGTTAACTTTTTATTAATGAGTGTCACCCTGCTCACCCTAAAAAAATACAATCCTAAACTAAGTCAGGAAATCAAAATTATAAAAAATAGAATCCTACAACTCATCATTGGTTGGGGTGGCATAATTTTCCTTACTGGATTTTTAATCATTCACCTTTACAAAGATCTCACAAGCGAAACAGAAGCATGGTATTTTCACTCCACTTATGTATGGCTTATTGTAATGGGTCTAGCGAGTATTGTCTTTTTCTATCAGTGGAAACAACTCCAAAAAAAGGATACAAGCTTTTATCAACACTTTAAAAAATTACCAACCGAGTAAACATGAAAAAAACAGCATTATTATCCCCTACCCTTTCTATTCCCAGATTGATCATTGGCTTATGGCAAATAGCCGATATGGAAAAAGGTGGGCAGCAACTTGATCCTATCAAAACAGCAGGCTATATGAATGAATATGTAGAGGCAGGGTTTACAGCTTTCGATATGGCAGATCATTATGGATCCAGTGAAATCATTGCTGGGAAATGCAAAAACAACCATCCCAAGGGCACTTCTATTCAATTATTTACCAAATGGGTGCCAAAACCTGGGAGCATAGATAGGAAAGAAGTAAGACACGCCATTGAAAATGCCCTGGACAGAATGCAACAATCTAGTATTGATATGATGCAATTTCATGCTTGGAATTATGCTGATCCTAGTTGGTTAGATGGACTTTCGTTTTTAAAAGAACTCAAGGAAGAAGGATTGATTGAAGCCATTGGTGTCACCAATTTTGATGCCCACCATCTACGAATTGCTTTGGCACATGGTATTCCTATTGTAAGTAATCAAATCTCTCATTCTGTCATAGACCGTCGGGCAATGAAGACTATGCAGCTTGTATGTGAGGAATTTGGTGTTCAAATCTTAGCCTATGGTACTTTGGCAGGTGGGTTTCTCTCTAATCGGTGGCTGGGTAAAAAAGAACCTGCCATAGACACCCTACCCACTTGGTCCCAAATGAAATACAAACGTTTCATCGATGCTGCTGGTGGATGGAACGTTTTCCAACAACTACTCGACACTTTAAATCAAGTAGCCATTAAACATGAAACATCGATTGCCAATATTGCCAGTCGATATGTTTTAGAAAATAAAAGTGTTGCAGCTGTAATTATTGGTGCTCGCCTTGGAGAAAGTGCCCACATCCAAGAACACCAAAATTTAATCGATATTATTTTTGAAGCGGATGATCTCATCCAGATTGAAAACGCAATTGCACTGCTCTCCCCTGTTCCTGGAAATTGTGGTGATGAATATCGTAAACCTCCCTTTTTAACAGCTTCTGGAGACCTCAGTCACCATTTAGACACTCGCCCAGCAGTCTATTCCGCAGTTGATAAATCACCCCAGAGAAAACATGTTTATAGCGGAACGGTATGGGAAGAATTTGCTGGATATTCGCGTGCCATAAAAAAGGGAAATCGGATTCTTGTTTCTGGGACAACTGCTACCCACGGCAACCAAGTTGTAGGAGGAACAGATGCTGCAGCCCAAACTCATTTTGTAATTGACAAAATTGAGGCAGCCATTGAATCTTTAAACGGATCATTAAAAGATGTGGTTCGAACTAGAATTTTCGTAAACAGTATAAAAGACTGGGAAGCAGTGGCTCGTGCACACGGTCACCGATTTAAAAACATTGACCCCGTCAATACGCTCGTTCAAGCTAAACTTGTGGGTGATGGGTATTTGGTAGAAATAGAAGCAGAGGCCCTTTTGGATGAATAAACCCCAAATTAATTTGCTAATTTTCCATAGGCCTTAAAATACCTTGCCCATTTTTTCTTTTCAAACTGGTTAATTTTATTTTCAAAAGATAGGATCAAATTTTTAGCAACTTCAATACGATCCCAATCTTGCTTTGAGGGAATCGTTAGCCTTGAAAAAGAGGCTTTTAAAGCTTCATTTGTTACAGAATAAGGTGTGATTTTAGAGCTTTGCCATGCTCCAACTTGCCGATCTACAGCCTTGTCTCTCCCCATTAACTTCAAGAGTAATAATTCCTCTTTTAACTGATTTATCTTAAGCACTTCACTTTTATTTGGTTGGGTTGAATTGGACAACCGATCTAAAGTTGAATTTATCTGTTTTTCCCATGAATCCAATTTTACTAGTAAACCAGAAAGTAACTTAACCTGTTGGTCTATTGTCTTTTGATAAACATATAATTTCTCATCAACCTCTTGGTCCAAATCAAATCTTGGATCAGCAACCACTTTAAGGGTCTGTTCACTGGTCTCATCCTGATACCTAAATTTTACGGTATACACTCCCGGTAAAACTGGAATTCCTCGTGAATCCTCATGAATCCATGCGCCAGGTAGGTTTGCCTTTTCTTCGTCCAGTTTCCAGATAAGATAATTAAGTCCTTTCTTTAAATCGTGCCTAACTACCGTTTTAAGAACTTCTCCTTTTTCATTGTAAATTCTTGCAGTAATCGAGTCCATTTCACTGGGTGAAGCCTTTAAAAAGAATGGCATCTCAATTTTTTGAAACACTTTATTTTCCCCTTCAAAAGTTGTATTAAAACCAGACCAGATATTCCCTGGAGGATTAATAAATAGCCCTTTTACCTGAACAGCTTCATTCATGGGAAGCGCAGTTATTTTTTGCATTGATGGATTAGACACCAAGGCTCTTAAACTCAATAAATCATCCAATATCCAAATGGCACGGCCAAAAGTTCCAACCACTAGTGCTGATTCCTTTTCTTGAATGACTAAATCCATTGTTGACACCCTTGGGAAGCCATTCTTAAAAGGAGTCCAATCTCTTCCCTCATTGATACTGATCCATAAACCGTGTTCTGTGCCTAAAAAGAGTAGGTTTTTTTCAACAGGATCTTGAACAAAAGAGAGTGCATATCCTTTCACATCTTTCGCATCAATAATACGTGACCACTGTTTTCCATAATCTTTCGTTTTGAAAAGGTAGGGAGCATAATCACCCTTTCGATAATTATTGACAACCACCCAAGCCGTCCCTTCCTCATATCGTGATGGGTGAATTCGAGCTATCCATGCTTCGTTGGGCAGTTCACTAATCTGCGCTGTTAAATTTTCCCATGAGGCACCTCCGTTTTGAGTTAACTGAACCTGACCATCATCTGTCCCAACCCAAATTATTTTTTTATTGAGAGGACTGGGAGCAATAGAAAGAATACTGTTATAATTTTCTGCACCAGAAATATCGAGTGTTAACCCCCCATAATCCCCTTTTTGATGATCTGTATTATTGGTGCTGAGATCAGGAGAAATAATCTCCCAGGTGGCCCCTTTATCTTCTGTTTTATGAACATATTGTGAGCCGTAATATGCAGCTTTTTCATCGTGTGGATCTTTTGCAAATCCTGCATTCCAATTAAATCTCAACGCCTTTTTTGTTGAAATGGGTTGAGGAGCGATACTCTGATAATATCCTGTACGCTTGTCATACCGATAAAGGTCTCCATTTTGTGAAGTTCCATACCCAAACCTAGAGTTGTCCTTATCTGGAGCAATGTAAAAACCATCGCCTCCCACAAGGTATTGCCAGTATAAGGTTCTAATCCCACCTCTTTTCCAAGTGTAGGCTGGTCCAGACCAATTACCATTATCCTGCATGCCACCATAAACATTATAGGGAGTATCATAATCTACATTGATTTGATAAAATTGCGCCACGGGAATGGTCTCTGGGAAATACCAACTTTTACCGTGATCTTGAGTAATTCCTAATCCCCCATCCCCACCAATAATAAAATGCTGGGGATCTTTGGGATTAATCCACATGGCGTGAAAATCAGCATGAATTCCTTTGGTTTCGTCAGCCGGAATCATCGGACTGGGATCAAAAGTTTTTCCTCCATCATAACTCACTGATAAAGGTTGATAAATATTATACAGTCTATCTTCATCTTTTGTGTCTACCGCTAAATCCTGAAAATAAAAAGGTCGGTTGTTGGTGAATTTAGGATTGTTATTAATTACTGTCCACGAAATTCCACCATTATCGCTTCGAAAGAGTAGATTTTTTTTGCTTCAACTTTGGCATAAACTCGATTTGGATTACTCTGTGCAATGGCCACACCGATTCTTCCAAGATCTCCCTGAGGAAGCCCTTGGTTAACACCTATTTTACTCCATGTTTCACCGCTATCTAAACTTAGAAAAAGACCTGATCCTGTTCCACCAGAAACAAAAGAATATGGTGTCCGTTTATGCTGATATAAAGCAGCAAATAGTTTCTTAGGGTTTATTGGATCCATTACCAAATCAGCAATTCCTGAAGAATTATTAGAAAACAAAATCCTTTTCCAATTTTTACCCCCGTCAACCGACTTATACAAACCTCGATGTTCATTTTCAGTAAATGGATCTCCCATGGCTCCAACATAAATGATATTCGCATCGGAGGGGTCAATGATTATCCTATGAATGGTCTTTGTCTCTTCCAATCCCATATGCTTCCAGCTATTACCTCCATCTTCACTTTTAAAAATTCCCATTCCTAAATTCATAGAATTTCGGGGATTTCCCTCTCCTGTTCCAACCCATACTACCTCTGGATTTGTTTGCTGAATTGCAATGGCACCAATATTTTGGGTTGGCTGATCATCAAAAATCGGATTCCATGCTGAACCCCCATTTTTTGATTTCCAAACGCCACCCGAAGCGGCACCAACATACATTATTTTTGGATTGGAAGTCAATACGTCAATCGTGGTAATCCTTCCACTCATGTTTGCAGGTCCAATGTTTCGAATTTTTAAATTTTCAAGGGAGTCAAAATCTAATGTTTGAGCACTCATTGGAAGTGTAATCCA
>JAURBX010000031.1 GCA_030828745.1 Flavobacteriaceae bacterium
CACATTTTACAGATAAACGCCTCACATTACACCCCTATTATCGCGGGTTTAATTCCAACAGGAAGTATAGAAACGGTTAACAACACCCCTTTTGATTTTAGGGATCCAACTCCAATAGCAAAACATCTTAATGACGAGAATCAACAACTAAAGTATGGTTTTGGATACGATCATAATTTTGTATTGGACGGCTCGGGTTTAAAAGTTGCAGCAGTAATTGCAGATCCTAATTCAGGAAGAAAGATGAAGGTGATTACCAACGAACCCGGTTTACAATTCTATGGAGGTAATTTTTTAGATGATAAAGATATTGGAAAGGGTAAAAAACCCTATCGATATAGAACCGCTTTTTGTTTGGAAACGCAGCATTTTCCCAACAGTCCTAATCAATCTAATTTCCCCTCAACCATTCTGAATAAAAATAATCAATATACTTCAATTTGTATTTATAAATTTGAAGTTAAAAACTGAAAGCCATGTTTCAAAAAATAATTAAACTCGTATTCTTCTTTTTTATATTTGTGTTTTTCCTTAGCGCTTGCACGAATAAAAAGAAAGATAAACAAAGTCAAAATAGCGTGACAAATGAACTTCCTATCGCTAAAAAATGGTCCCTAGAAAAAGCCAATGCATGGGAGAAAGATAAGTCATGGCTAAGGGGTGCTAATTTTAATCCCAGTACAGCAATAAATCAACTGGAATTTTGGCAAGCAGAAACTTTTGATCCTGATACCATAGATAAAGAATTGGGATGGGCTGAAGATATAGGATTAAACTGTATGCGCGTTTACCTTCATCATGTGGCATGGGAAATTGATAAAATTGGATTTAAAGAACGAATCAACACCTATTTATCCATTGCCAATAAGCATAATATAAGTACGCTTTTCGTGTTTTTTGATGATTGCTGGAACCCTACCTATACTTCAGGAAAACAACCCGAACCTAAAGCCGGAGTTCATAACTCAGGATGGGTTAGAGATCCAGGAGATTTACTATTTACCTCAGATAATTTACTCCCTACACTTGAGGCATATGTCAAAGATATTCTTGAATCTTTTAAGAATGATAAAAGAATTATTCTTTGGGATTTATATAACGAACCCGGAAATTCAGGCTATAAAAATAAATCTTTGCCTCTATTGAAAAGTGTATTTAAATGGGCAAGACAAATAAATCCATCTCAACCTCTATCTGTTGGAGTATGGAATAAGGATTTATCTGACCTTAATAAAATTCAACTTGAAAATTCAGATATCATAACCTACCATAATTATAGTGATGAAATACAACATCAAAAAGCCATTGACTCCTTAAAAACCCTTAAAAGACCCATGATTTGTACAGAATATATGGCTCGCCGAAATAATAGTTTATTCAGTAACATTATGCCGATACTGAAAGAAGAAAATATAGGCGCTATTAATTGGGGGCTTGTTGATGGAAAATCAAATACAAAATATGCTTGGGATGAACCCATTCCAGATGGTTCTGAACCAAAATTATGGTTTCATGAAATCTTTAGAAAAGATGGAACTCCTTACTTACAAAGTGAGGTTGATTTAATTAAAGAATTAACGAAATAAGAAATAATACCTCTGCAGAAAATCGTGCATAATTCATTGTTTGTTCTCGCCTGCCCTTCAACATGCTCGGGCTGGAGCTACTGAAAATACTTGTTGCAACTGATTAGCGGGGCTCACTCGAGTCAAACTCGTAACTGCGGACTTTCTATTTCTGAATTATTTACTTAATTTACTGTGCTTAACAATGCAACATTCCCTAAGTGCCGCTGTAAGTATTCATAAAACACCCAATAAACAAGTAAAACAAATTAACTCAATGAAAAATTACATTTTCATTCTTGCTTTTCTATTAACCCTTCTTGATAGCTGCAAAAAAAACGATGTTAAAGACAATGTTGAGTCCTGTTATTCAAATTTTAATGTCCAAACCATAGTTCATGACGGCATCAACAGAGAGTATGTGTTGTATTCACCCAACTCCTATAATGGCACATCTTCACTTCCTGTCTTATTTAATTTTCATGGTTTTGGAGGGAGTGCAAGTAAATTTATGAATGAAGCAGACATGCGTGCAGTAGCAGAATCTGATCCCTTTATTTTAGTTTATCCTCAAGGAAGCTGTCTCAATGGTTCTTCGCACTGGAATGCCTGTCCATCGGGAGGAAACAATAAAAGTAATGCTGATGATTTTGATTTTGCTGAATCTATCATCAGTGAGATTTCATCTCAGTACAATGTTGATATGGAACGAATTTACGCTGTTGGATACTCAAATGGAGGCATGATGGCCTATGGGCTTGCGAATTATAAAAGTGATTTAATTGCTGCAGTAGCGTCTGTTTCTGGAGTAATGTTAGACTGTCTAGGATCTACAAATCATCCTATGCCCGTAGTACATCTACATGGAACTTCTGATGACGTTATTCCTTATGACGGGAACAGTGACTTCAACTCTGCACAAAATACGGTGGACCACTGGATTAATTTCAACAATACGATTACAACTCCAACGGTAAGCAGCGACAATAGTGGAGGAATGTCAATAGAGCATTTTGCGTATACCCAAGGAGATCAATCCGTTGCTGTTGAGCATTATAAGTTTATTGAAGGAGAACATGTTTGGTTTAATGCAACTTATCAAGGTCAGAATACAGCTGAATTGATTTGGAATTTTGTGTCCAAATATGATATTAATGGATTGAGATAAAGAATAAAAAGACATACCCTCCGGAATACAACGTACACAAAGCGGTTGAATCCAATTTGTGGAAATTTAAAAAAATATATCCAAACCATTAAAACGTAATCAATACCACACCTTAAAGAATATAATATTGTAAACTTTTTTACTGAGAGGATTGGAGTAAATATAATTTCAACTTTACTTCACAAACAATCATTAACTTTGGCTTGTCAAATACAAAACCCTTATACATGAGCAATCACACCCTAACGGTCGTCGCAAAAATTGAAGCCAAAGCTGCCCATAGAGAAACAGTCAAAAAGGCATTAATGGGATTAATTGCCCCCACTATGGCAGAAGAAGGCTGTATCAATTATGACCTCCATCAAGATCGCAACAACGAAAATCTATTCCTTTTTTATGAAAACTGGGAAAGTCGTGCTTTGTGGTTAGATCACAATGTTGCTCCCCATATTGTGGAGTATCAAAAAAAGACCAAAGGATGCATAGAAAGCTTTGAATTATTTGAAATGCATAAGGTGGAATGATTTATAAAAACTAACTTAGTCTCCTATGGAAATAAGGTCCCCCTTTCCCATTTCAAAAACGGTAATAGAACGTTACAAAACTCAAGGGTATATCAAAATCAAAGATGTTTTTAGCCCTGAAGAACTCGCCACTTTTGAAAAAAAGATTGACAGCATTGTCTTAAAAGAAAAAGTAAGTCTTCCTCCGCTAGCCCAACGCGATACCTACAGTAAAGCTTTTATTCAATTAGGAAATTTATGGGAACAAGACGAAACAATAAAATCTCTGGTCTTCTCTAAACGCCTTGCGCACATAGCCCAACAACTTATGGAAGTAAAAACAGTCCGTTTATATCACGATCAGGCGCTTTACAAAGAAGCAGGTGGAGGGATTACTCCATGGCATTGTGACCAACAGTATTGGCCTATGGCGTCAGATAAAAATATCACTGCATGGATTCCTCTGCAGGCTACAGCTTTGGAAATGGGACCACTGGAATTTAGCGCTGGAAGCCATCAATTACTCCACGGGAGAACTCTAGAAATTGGAGATGAAAGCGAAAAAGAATTGGGCAAGCTCCTGCGCCTCACCGATTTTGAACAACATTGCTCCCCCTTTAATCTTGGGGATGTTAGCTTTCATTCTGGGTGGATTTTCCATCGGGCGGGAGCCAATACAACAACTCAAATCCGTAAGGTAATGACCGTTATTTTTATGGATGGTGAAATGAAGCTCAAAACCCCAGAGAATCAAAATCAAACCCAAGACTGGGAAAAATGGTGCCCTGGTGCTAAAGTTGATGAAGTGATTAACAGTCCCCTCAACCCCATACTCTACCCTTAAACCTATCCCCCATGTTACAAATGAAACCCCATGTGAAAATTGCCTTCAACCGCTCCCAATGGAAAGTAATGAAGCCATGATTTGTTCCCACGAATGTACCTATTGTCGAAGTTGTGTTGAAAATGTACTTCAGCATGTTTGTCCCAATTGTGGGGGCAGCTTTGAAAAAAGACCCACTCGTAAAATGTAATCTTTATGTATACTTTTTTTTTAGTCATTCATATCCTAGGAGGTGGCCTTAGTTTACTCTCAGGTACTTGGAATCTCATTCAAAAAAAAGGAGGCAAGGCCCATAGAAAAGTGGGGTTAGTTTTTGTCTGGGGAATGCTCTGCACAGGTTTTTCTGCTTTTGTTTTAGCACTACTTAAACTCAATATTTTTCTTTTCATCATTGGAATTTTTACAATTTATCTCGTCGGTACAGGACAACGGTATATTCATTTGAAAAAACTCCATGATGGAGAAGCTCCAAAGTGGATTGATTGGTTGCTCACAGTAAGTATGGGAGTTGTAGGGGTCGGTTTTATTCTTTGGGGTATACTACTTCTTATTTCAGAAAAAAGCATGGGTATGGCTTTGATTACTTTTGGAATCATCGGACTGTTGAGTGTTCGTAAAGACCTACAGAATTATCGCGGTAAAACGCGAAATAAAATGTATTGGCTAGCTGCCCATATAGCCCGAATTACAGGAGCCTATATCGCCTCGGTCAGTGCATTTCTTGTTGTCAATCAAGAAGTCTTCCCCTCTTTCATTCCAGCGGTTGTTTATTGGCTTTTGCCCACCCTTATTCTTACTCCTCTAATTGTTAAATGGATCAGAAAATTTGCTAAAAACTAATCGTAATTAGTACTTTACTACCCTGAAAAAATGCCCATGAAAAAAACAAAACGATCCACAGTGAAACGCGCTCCCAAAAGAGGGCATTACGATAGCGAGACGATCTATCAAATTTTAGACAACAACCATATCTGCCACGTCGCACTCATACATGAAGGGGCTCCTCTTGTGATCCCAACGCTTTATGGACGAAAAGATGATTTGCTTTTCATTCATGGAGCCTCCGTTAGTCGCCTGATGACTTCCTTAGAACAAGAAATTGATCTCAGCATCTCAATAGCAAAAACAACGGGCTTAGTTTTAGCGCGATCCGCTTTTCACCATTCCCTAAATTATGAATCAGTGGTTCTGTTTGGCAAAGGTAAATTAGTTGCTGACATAGACAAAGAAGAGGCTCTCAAGGCCGTGTCAGATCATTTAATTCCCGATCGATGGGAAGAAGTTAGAAAACCTTCGCCCAAAGAACTAAAAGCAACCTCGGTCATCGCAATCACTCTTGATGAAGTCACTGCCAAAGTACGGACAGGAGATCCCAAAGATGATAATAAAGATTATGACTTACCCATTTGGGCAGGAGTCGTGCCCATCAAAGAGCAGTATGAAAGCCCTATTGCAGACACTTTACTAAACCCGAATATCACATCCCCTTCTCCAAGTATATTAAAATTAATCCATACCCATTAAAACCTACTCTTATGAAACTTGACCCTTATCTAATTTTTAACGGTACTGCCGAAAAAGCCATCCTATTTTATTGTAATGCTCTAGAAATGACTCATAGTGAAATGAAGCGATACCAAGACAGTCCAATGCACCATGAAGAATACCAGAAAAACTGGATCATACACTGTGAATTAATGATTAATAATGAAACGGTTGCTATGGTTGCCGATGCTGAAACCTCTGTTTCTGGAACTCAAATACAATTGAGCTTAAACTATACCGATTTAAATAAAATGGAGAAAGACTTTGCTAACTTAGCCAAAGAGGGAAACATCACAAGCCCTCTAGAAAAACAATTTTGGAATGCAACTTTTGGGCAACTCATTGATCAATTTGGTGTGCATTGGATGATGAATTTTGATCACGAAAATTTATAATTCGCTCAATCCTTGACTTAAAAGAAGATTCATTACTTTCGATAGATCTTTTGTCGAGTATTAATTCTTTACAAAATCAACAAAAAAATGTTTATGAAAACCTTATTTGCACTGCTTACTGTAATTTCGTTACAAACCTGTATTTCTAGTACCCCTCCCGTCCATCATGCTGAGCCCATTTGGGAACCACAAGACGAAATCCCTCAAGGCATGAAAAAGGCCTATTTTGCCTCGGGTTGTTTTTGGTGTGTGGAAGCCGTTTATGAAAGTGTAAAAGGAGTATCTGAAGCCTATTCCGGCTATGCGGGTGGATTTACGAAAAACCCTAACTACAATCAAATAGGAACAGGAAAAACAGGTCATGCGGAAGCGGTTGAAGTTGTTTACGATCCTACAGTTGTGAGCTTTAGTACTTTAGTTCAAGTCTTTTTTGGTTCACATGACCCAACCACCCCCAACCGTCAAGGGCCCGATCGGGGGTCTCAATACCGCTCTATCGCTTTTTACAATACTCCAGAAGAACAAGAAATTATCATAAAATACATTGAACTTCTACAAGAAAAAGAAATTTTTAGTAGTGAAATTGTTACCGAGATCAAGCCACTAGAAAAATTCTATTACGCAGAAGAATACCATCAGAATTACGAAAAAAACAACCCCAACAATCCCTATGTAAGACAAGTATCCATTCCGCGTCTTCGTCGATTTCAAAATGCCTATCCTGAACTTTTAAAAGAGAATCATTAGACCAGTGCAGGTATTTACCATAGAGAATGAACAGCTAAAAGCGGAGTTTTTGGATTATGGAGCCATTTTACATCAACTTTGGGTTCATGATAAAAATGGTATTCCAACAAATGTCATAATGGGTCTGGAAAAGCCTGAAGATTATCTCCATGATACTTGGTCTCGTGGAGCGGTCATAGGGCGTTTTGCAGGACGATTAGAAAATCCTATCCACCTACATTCAAAACCGGTTGCTATAGAACATTCAGAAGGCGTTTTATTACACAGTGGAAGCAGTGGTTGGGGGAATAAAACATGGGATTTAGTAGTGCACCACAAAGACCGCATTTGTTTTCGTTATATCTGCTTAGCGGGTGCCAGTGGTTTTCCCGGTCGTGTTGAGGCCACCATACTCTATCGTTTAGACGGAAACAAATTACATCTTGAATATCGAGCTGAAACTGATGCTGACACCCATATCAATTTAACGAATCATGCCTATTTCAATCTTAATCCAAAAGAGAGAATTAATATGCATACCTTAAGCATTCCCGCTGAGGAAGTTTTAGAACTCAAACCGACTTTAGTCCCTACTGGAATCAAAAAAATAGTAGAGCAAACTTCTTTCGATTTCAGAACTCAAAAGCAAATTAATGAAATACGCTTGGATGATTATTTTGTATTGAATAAAAATGCAGAAGAAGCTGCAGTGCTTTTTTCACCGGAGACTGGAATTGAAATGAAGACCATTACCGATCAACCCGGTATAGTGGTTTTTACTCCTCCTCACTTTGAGGCAATCTGTTTTGAAACTCAAAAGTTTTCAAACACTCCCAACATTCCAAGCTTTCCCTCCACTTTAATTGAGTCAGGAGAAACATACCAACACAACACACATTTTAAATTCAGCTTAAAAAACGAAGAGTAAAGCGATTCCAGATTTTATAAAAGAGGTATCCAATTCCACTTCCCACAAGAGCTCCACAAAAGATATCAAGTGGAAAGTGAACACCAATATACACACGGCTATAGGCAATTAATGCCGCTATAAAAAGCAGGCAATAGGGCAAAAAACGAATAGATGCCTTTAAAATTCCTCCAAAAAATACAGCCAAAGCAAACGAATTGGAGGCATGTCCAGAAAAGAAGCTAAAACGACCACCACAAGTAGATTTGACTAAGCGAACGAGAGACTTGATTTCTTCATCATAACACGGCCTTAAACGCCCCACATTGACCTTAAAAAGATTTGTAACTTGATCGGTAACTAAAATCAAAAGACCCGTAAATAATAATAAATACAATCCCTTTCTCCAAGTTGTTTTCAGAGAAATATAAAACCATAGTACTAAATAAATTACCACATTTGTGACACGATACGTCATGAGCATCCAAAAGCCATCAAAAGTGACGACTCCCATTCCATTGAGCCATAAGAAAAAAGCCTTATCCCAAGCAATTAAGGTATCCATTATTATTCTAGCGATTCCATTTCGTTATCATAAAAATCGAAAGCCGCTTCAATCAGAAAATGAGATTCTGCTTTTAAAGTGGCTTCATCTTCTTTGTCAAAATCTTCAAGCCAATGCACCTCATCATTAGAAACATTGAGAATGAATCGAGGGTATTCCGTATGCACGATAAAAAGGTCATCTTCAAATGATGAATTATCTGCGATGAGAAATTTAGGTATTTCCATAACTTTAATTTTCTATTAATTTTTTAGTCATATAATTAAATCGAATATAGAGAAGTATTGCTGAAGCAGTAAGCCCTGACAACAATCCAATCCATATTCCTGTAGCTCCCATTGAAGTATGTAATCCCAAATAGTATGAAATAGGAAATCCAAATATACCATAAGAAAAGAAGGTGATCAATGCAGGGATGTTCACATCCTGCAAGCCTCTAAGAGCGCCCAAAACAACCGCTTGCAGTCCATCAGAAATTTGAAAGAAAGCAGAAACAATGAGTAAGGTAGAAGCCATTTGAACAACCGCTCTAACGTCTGTGATTTGAAGTGGATTGGAACCGTCCAAATAAATCCATGGGAGGTAAGAGTTCATTATTAAAAAGAATATACAGAAAAGAATATCAAACAAAAAGATGAGTAAAAATATAGAATAAGCTACTCGTTTAAGGGTTATAAAATCCCCTTTTCCTTTCTGATTTCCCACACGAATCATCGCAGTGACCCCCAACCCCATTGCAAACATAAAGGTCATGGAAGATAAATTGAGTGCAATTTGATTGGCCGCCTGAGGATTTTTTCCCAAAAATCCAGACAACCAGATCGCTGCAGTAAAAAAAACAACTTCAAAAAACATTTGCAAAGCAGAGGGAAAACCCAAACGAATGATTTTTTTAAATAAATTCCAATCAGATTTTTTCCAAACAATCCCTTGAGCAAAGGCTATAAAATGCTTATTGAATCGTACATAAAAAGCCATAAAGACAAGCATGGAACAGCGAGAGACTAAAGTTCCTATAGCTGCACCCTCGACTCCCATTTTGGGGAAAATCCAAAATCCAAAAATTAAAAAATAATTGAGTACAACATTGATGACATTTCCCAATAAAGTAGCATACATTGCGGGTCGAGTATGAGAAAGCCCTTCAGAAAACTGCTTAAATCCTTGAAAGCTGATAAGAGGTATAAGTGAAATCGCCACCCATTTTAAATAAGGAAAAGCTATAACAACAACCTCTTCAGGTTGGCCCATTTGATACAAAAGGGGTTTGCTTACTAAAACGGCAAGGCTTAAAAAAAAACCAATGAACGTGCAAAGTAATAAGCCGTGTATAAAAACATTTCGCCCAGCTGCTATATCTTTTGCTCCATCGGTCTCAGCCACTAAAGGAGTTATTGCAGTTGAGAAACCAATACCCAGTGACATTGCAACAAAAAAGAAACTGTTCCCAAGAGATACGGCTGCTAACTCAGCGGTTCCTAACTGTCCAACCATAATGTTATCCACAAGTTGAACGAACGTATGTCCCAAGAGTCCTACAATAACTGGAGAGGCAAGCTTTAAATTATATTGAAACTCTTTAGTGTACTGGCTTAAATCTACAATCATTTAAAATCCGTATTGGTCAACCAGATAAACCAAACTCGCCATAGCCGCTGCACCCAATTCCAATTCACGCTTATTGATCGCATCAAAAGTATCGTTGGCTGCATGATGGTAATCGAAATAACGCTGTGAATCTGGACGCAATCCAGAGAGCACTGTTTTTCCGTTTCGAAGGGGACCAATATCGGCTCCACTTCCACCCAATCGAAAGTTGCTTGCCAAATAGGGTTCAAAGTATGTTTTCCAAGACAAAATTTGATTAAATTGGGCTTTGCTTGCTTCAAAAATAAAACCACGAGGACTGAATCCGCCCGCATCAGACTCTAAGGCAAAAATGTGATTCTCTTTATTGCTTTTAGCAAATTTAGCATAGGCATTACCTCCCCGTAAACCATTTTCTTCATTCATATATAATACCACACGAATCGTACGCTTGGGTTTATAATTCATTGTTTTAAACAATTGTAATACTTCCATGGACTGAACAATTCCTGCTCCGTCATCATGAGCTCCATCGCCCAAATCCCATGAATCTAAATGCCCTCCAACCACAATAATCTGATCTGGAAACTCACTTCCTATAATTTCTCCTACTACATTGTGTGACGGGACATCAGGAAAATTTTTACAATCTTGCTTCAAATAAAAGTCCAAATCCTTATTCAATGAAAGCATAGAACTTAATAATTGAGCCCCATTGGTACTAATAGCAGCTGCAGGGATTCTTAATTTATTGGGTAAATCACCATAATTCATCGCTCCTGTGTGAGGATAATCATCCAAACGTAAATTCATAGAACGTACAATCACTCCGACGGCTCCCAATCGGGCTGCAACTGAAGCACCACGAGAACGCTGGTCTACTGATTTGGAATAGGCTTCAAAAGTATTGATTAAACCCGCAGGCATGGCCCGGTTATAAAAAACAAATTTACCTTTCACTTTTTCTGCTCCAAGGGCTTCCAGTTCTTCAAAATCTTTAACCTCAACCACCTTGGCTAATAAACCTGCAGAAGGGGTAGCGATGGATCCACCCAAAGAACAAACGGGTACATTCATACTCCGTCCAGGACCAGTGATAATGCTTGCGTATTCAAACGTACCTCGAACCCATTTGGGCACCATAACCGGCTGTAAAAAAACGCGATCTAAAGAAAGACTACTCAATTCATCTTTTCCCCATTGTACGGCACGTTCTGCATTTAATGAACCGGACAATCTCCCTCCGATATTGTTAGACAAATGATCAAGCCATTGGTAGGCTTTACCCTGGGTCAATGCTTGTTGATATATCCCTTGAATTTTTTCTTTATGAATGGTTTCTTGTGCTTGTGTAACTGCGATAAGCCCAACAAAAAAAAGTGATAATACAAGATTTTTCATGATGATTTTATTTAGATGCAAATTGATATATATTGTCCGCGCTGATGGGATTATCCCCCAAAATCATAAGTCGTTCAACAACATTACGGAGTTCTCTAACATTTCCAGTCCAAGGATAATCAAGTAATTTTTTCAAAGCATCAGGAGAAAAAACCTTAGGTTCAAGACCTTGTTCTTTCGTTAAAAGTATTGTAAAATGGTTTGTTAGTAATGGAATATCCGTTAGGCGCTCTTTAAGTGCGGGTACACGAATTAAAATTACAGCCAAACGGTGGTATAAATCTTCTCGAAATCTTCCTTCTTCAATTTCCACCTTTAGGTTTTTATTGGTTGCTGCAATAACGCGAACGTTCACCGAAATATCTTTTTCATTTCCAACCCGTTGAATCTTTTTTTCTTGCAAAGCTCTCAATACTTTGGCTTGTGCGGCTAAACTCATATCTGCTATTTCATCTAAAAACAGCGTACCGTTATGAGCCGCCTCAAATTTTCCAGATCGGTCTTTTACTGCGGAAGTAAAAGCCCCTTTAACATGACCAAAAAGCTCACTTTCTATGAGTTCTGAGGGAATCGCAGCACAGTTTACCTCAACAAAATTTTCTTCACTCCGATCACTTTGTTCGTGCAGTTGATGTGCTACAAGTTCTTTTCCTGTACCATTCTCTCCCGTAATTAGCACACGTGCATCAGTTGAAGCTACTTTAGAAATCATTCCCCTAACCTCTTGAATTTGGGAACTCTCCCCTATGATGACGTATTTTTGTGCAACTCTACTTTTCAATCTTGTATTTTCTGTTCGCAGTGATTTATTTTCTAATGCATGTCTTACAGATGTGAGTAAGCGATTTAAATCGGGTGGTTTTGAAATAAAATCATAGGCTCCAAGTTTCATAGCCTCCACGGCGGTTTCAACATTCCCGTGACCCGTTAGCATAATGAAAGGAACATTAATATTTTTTTTATTGGTCTCTTGCAATACCTCAATTCCATCCATCTTGGGCATTTTGATATCACACAGAACCAAATCAAATTGCTTCTTATTCAAAAATGCTAGACCTTCTTTTCCATCTACTGCCTCTGTGACTTGATAAGCATCATTTTCTTCAGAGAGTATACGGGAAAGAACACGTCTAATCGGTTCTTCATCTTCAATCAATAAAACCTGAATCATGTGAGTGATTTTGGAGGGTTAACTAGAGTAAGTGAGCGCTGAGGAAATGGAATTTCAATGTTTTGATCATTGAATTTCTCAATAATTTCATAACGTAAATCACTCTTAACAATATTGGAAACAAAACTGCTACTTAATGCAAAATACAGTTGGAAAACAAGTGAACTATCCCCAAAGTCATTAAAAATGACTTTGGGTGCTGGATCTTTTAAAATGGAGCTGTGCTGGTTGGCAATATCCAATAAAATGGCTGTCACTTGTTTTATATCACTGTTATAACTAACTCCAACTTCAACATATTCTTTGGTAATTACCCCATTTTCTGTCCAGTTGAATAAAATTGAGGTCAAAAATTTATGGTTGGGAATAATAAGGACTTTATTCTCACGGGTAACCGCTCTTGTTGTTCTCAATTTGATGTTTTCAACTTTACCTATTTGTCCATCAACTTCAATGATATCATTCACATGAACTGACTGATCAACAATAATAAAAACACCCGATATAATATCCTGTATAAAGGTTTGTAATGCAAGACCCACACCTACCAATAGTGCTGCAGATGCTGCAAAGACTGCTGTTAAATTGATTCCAATATTTTGAAATGTTAAGAGGATTACAATGGTGTAAACAAAATAATTGAAAAAAGAAAAAATACTTCTAAACTTAACTTTGGCGTCACTCGAAAGGGTTCGATAAATAATTTTTCGAAATAGTTTTAAAGAAAAAAAAGTAATTATAAAGACCAGAATAACAATAAGTATTGACTTAGGTGTAAAGGAAATACTACTACCAATGGTAAACTTATATTCTAAGAGTTCTATAAAATTTCTAAGTGCATTCATGAAATCTAGGGTAAAAATATAAAAACAAAACCCACCCTCGTGAAAGGATGGGAAAAAATTGCTATGAAAAAGAAATAATACTAACATAAATGATAGTATTATTCCAAATATATTACTTTTTTTTAAATCCAGGAGATTTAAGCAAACATATCCTTTACTTTTTCAAAAAATGATTTATCCGATTTCTCAGGACTGGGAACGAAATTAGGGTCTTCAAGCATACTCTCGAAAAATGTTTTTTGCTCCTTACTCAAAGTTTTAGGTGTCCATACATTAATATGTACTAATAAATCGCCACTGCCGTATCCATTTACACTTGGCAGCCCTTTCCCTCTTAACCTTAAGGTCTTACCCGATTGAATTCCCGACTCTAATTTAATTCTTGCCTTTCCTTCTAAAAGGGCTAAATCTTTTGAAATACCCAGCGTAGCCTCAGAAATACTGATATATAAATCATAATGCAAATGATTTCCCTCACGAACAAATGTTTTATGCGTTATTTCTTCAATTAAAACCAATAAGTCTCCCGATATTCCATTTGCTGGTGCATCATTTCCTTTTCCGGTGACTTTCAGTTGCATTCCTTCCTCAACACCAGCAGGTATTTTAATGGATACCGTTTCTTCTTGTTTGACCATTCCTTGAGCATCTGTTCCTGGAGGTCTATTCAGTAAACTTTGTCCACTCCCTCCACAAGCACTACAGGTGGCTGATGTTTGCATTCTACCTAAAATGGTATTGGTGATTTTCATCACCTGACCCCTACCCTTACAAGTAGAACAGGTTCCATATTCAACTCCGGGGGCTTGTACTTTGCGAGGTACCTTGATCTTCTTTTCAACGCCAGCAGCAATTTCTTCCAAACTAAGCTTCACTCGGATTCTCATGTCAGAACCCTTAGATCTACGTTGACCTCCAGAAAAACCGCCTCCACCAAAACCACCTCCAAAAGCACTTCCAAAAATATCTCCAAATTGGCTAAAAATGTCATCCATATTCATTCCTCCGCCAAAACCTTGACCTCCTTCAAAAGCAGCGTGCCCATACTGATCGTACTGGGAGCGCTTTTCTTGATTTCCAAGAATCTCATAGGCTTCCGCTGCTTTCTTGAATTTTGCCTCTGCTGCCGTATCACCTGGGTTTTTATCAGGATGAAATTCAATTGCTTTCTTTCGATATGCTTTTTTGATTTCGGCTGCCGATGCAGATTTAGAGAGTCCTAATATTTCGTAATAATCTTCTTTCATATTTATTGCCCTACGACTACTTTTGGATAACGAATTATTCGATCACCCAACTGATAACCGGTTTCTATAATGTCTATAATCTTTCCCTTTTCTTTTTCAGAAGGGGCAGGAATTTGAGTTATGGCTTCATGAATTTCAGCATCAAAAGAATCACCTGCTTTAGCTTCTGTTTTTTCCAAACCATTACTTTTTAGAACTTCTTGAAATTTGTTAAAAATTAATTTAAACCCTTCAATATCAATTGCAGGTTCGCCTTTATCTAGCTGTTGATGTGCTCTGTTAAAATCATCTAAAACTGGAATCATTGCAGAAATCACCTCTTGATTTGCTGTTTTAAAAAGTTCAATACGCTCTTTGGCTGTGCGCTTTTTAAAATTCTCAAACTCAGCAAAGAGTCTTAGATATTTGTCTTTTTCTTGTTCTAAAGCCACTTTTGCCTCTTCCATTTGAAGAGCTGCTTTATCTTCAGCCTTTATTTTCTTGGATGCTTGCTTTTTTGAAGTGGTTTTCTTCACAGTAGCTTTGTCCTCTTTTTTTGCCATTTTATATTCTAATTTAGAAGTTTAAAGACATTACAAAAGTTCTGCCACAATCAAAAATTGTCAAATTGTCACTACTCCTTTTTATGAAAAATATTTTCAAAGGCATCATTAATATTCGGAAATTCAAAAGAAAAACCATGTTCAACAAGTTTTTTTGAGCTTACCCAGTGACTATCCAACACCAAACTACTCATTTCGCCCACTAAAAGCTGAATGAGAAATTTTGGGAGCGGAGGGAAAATATGAGGACGATGTAACGCCTTTGCTAAAGCGGTTATGAAGCGAGATTGTGAAACAGGGTTTGGGGTAACCGCATTAAAAACACCCTCCCACTGTTTTTCTATTGCAAATAAAAATAATGAAACTAAATCTGTAATGTGAATCCACGACTGTCCTTGCTTTCCATTCCCAAAGGCTGCACCCAAACCAAACATCGTTGGAATTTTCAATGTAGCAACTACTCCCCCATCAGCAGCCAAAACCAAACCGATACGAAGTTTTGTCACTTTAATACCCATTGTACTAAAACTGTCAGATTGTTGCTCCCAATCTGTAACCACTTGTTCCATAAAACTTGAGGGACTCAATGGCATATTTTCCTCTACAGTTTGATCAAAATCTGAAGGATATACTCCAATTGCTGAAGCTGAAACTAATTGAGTCACGCTATGCCCTTCAGACAACGTTTTTAATCCAACTAACAATATTTGAGTGGAGTCAACTCTACTCGACAGTATCGTTTTTTTGTAGCTAGTGGTCCATCTTTTAGAAATTGTAGCTCCTGCCAAATGAACAATTGTAGAGACGCCCTCAAAACAAGCAGAATCAATTTCCTGAAGCGAAGGATTCCAATAAAATCCTTTAGCCCCTACAATACTATTTAATTTAGATTGCTGGGTGGTCAAAAAATGGATCTCCATTCCTTGATTGAGTGCTCTTTTGACGAGTTCTTTTCCAACAAGACCCGTAGCTCCCGTAATCAGTAGTTTCATTTTTTTGTTCAAAAATACACATTTATGGTTTTATGGCTCTTAACATTTCTCTCTTTCCAGGGGGTCCCTGAAGCCTGAAGGTTTCAAAACCCGCTTGTCCCAAAGCTCTCCGCACACTTCCTTTAGCACAATAACTTACCCATACTCCGCCATGATTAGAAAGTTCATAGCATTTTGTCATACACTCCTGAGACCATAATTCAGGCTGTGCATGAAATCCGAAAGCATCGTAAAAAATTAGATCATAGGAGAAGGAAGAAGTAAAATCTTCAAACTTTATTTCCTTTTTATTCAGTTTAAAATAAGGAGAAATGGCTACTGATTTCTCCCACTCTATCTTATTGAATTCATCAAAAAGAGTTGGAGCATTATTATCCTGAAAAAGGCGGTTATAATTTAAACTTTCTAATTCTTGTTTTTTTAAAGGGAAAGCTTCCAAACTGGTGTACTCCATTTCAATAGTGTGCTTTTGCGCATACAACAAAGAAAGATAAGCCATCAATCCCGTTCCATATCCCAATTCGAGTACTCGACATGGTTTTGAGGGATTCTTTTCCGACCAAAATTTTAAGCCTTCATTTATATAAACAAATTCTGATTCAACCACAGCGCCGTGACGTGAGTGATAGGTTTCTTTCAATTCTTCGATGCGCAAAGTTGATGAGCCATCTTTAGTAATTATTGCGTATCTGTTAGGTTTCATTATGGAAAATGCTAAATCAATATTAAAAAGTTAAAAATAAGGAATGATTCCTTTCTTTTCATCCATATGAATGGAGCATATAAAAAAATATATAATTATTATTCTCTATCCTTTTTTAAATGTAGAAAAAAACTAATTTTACTTTAAATCTTATTATGGAGTAATGAAAATAACAAGAGTTCAAGAAACAAAAATCAATTCGGTAGATTTTGAAAACCTGGTTTTCGGAAAGACATTCACAGACCATATGTTCTACTGCCATTATCGTGATGGTAAATGGCAAACTCCTGAAATCACCCCATACAAACCCTTAACTTTAGATCCCTCTGCCAGTGTTTTGCATTATGGTCAAGCCGTTTTCGAGGGCATGAAAGCTTTTAAAGATACGGATGGGAAACTTTGGTTGTTTCGTCCAAAAGATAATTTTGACCGAATAAATCTTTCTGCCAAACGTCTTCAAATTCCAGAATTTCCAGAATCCTATTTCTTTGAAGGCATGAAAAACTTA
>JAURBX010000139.1 GCA_030828745.1 Flavobacteriaceae bacterium
ATTAATAGGGTAATGTTTCTTCCCAGTTTTCGAGATATTCAGCAACACGCTTCACAAACATACCTCCAGTAGCACCATTGATGATTCGATGATCATAACTGTGCGATAAAATTACTTTATGACGAATACCAATAAAGTCTCCCTCAGGAGTTTCTATTACTGCAGGTATTTTACGAATGGCTCCAATAGCTAATATTCCTACTTGGGGCTGATTGATAATTGGAGTACCCATTAGGGATCCAAAATTGCCAATGTTTGTAAACGTATAGGTTCCTTCCTGAACTTCGTCAGGGTTTAAAGTATTTGTTCTGGCTCTGTTTGCCAAATTATTAACCGCCTTTGCTAAACCTATTAAATTAAAATGATCTGCATTTTTGATCACAGGTACAATTAAGTTTCCGTCGGGTAAAGCCGTTGCCATTCCTAAATTAATTGCTTGTTTTATAATAATTTTATCTCCTTGAATACTGCTATTCATCGCCGGGTAATCTCGTAAGGCTTTGATAATCGCCGTCATAAAAAGGGGAGTAAACGTAAGCTTATCATTTTCACGCTTTTGAAATGCACTTTTAGCCTCCTCCCTCCAATTCCAGAGATTGGTAACATCCACCTCAATAAAGGATTGTACATGAGCTGCAGTCTGTATACTCGATTTCATATGGTTAGAAATCAACTTTTCCATGCGACTCATTTCAACTATCTGATCGTTTCCATCAAAACGTACTTCAGGGGCAATGGTTGGGGTTGTATGATTTTCGGGATCCGTTTTGGCCGCTATACTTGGAGCTGCTTGTCCCATGTTTTTAATATACGCCAAAATATCAATCTTGGTAACACGTTGTTCAATTCCCGATCCCACAATGGTATCAAGCTCTGCAATAGAAATCCCTTCTTCTTGAGCAATATTTCGTACCAAAGGAGAATAAAATTTTGTACGCTCCTTCGCGCTTAGTTTAGTTGTATTCTGAACCGTTTCAATCTCTTCCGTTATTGTTTTAGCAGCAACTTCAGGAGCAAGCATTTGTTCCTTTTCTGAGGGCTCATCAACTACTGGAGGAAGTTCAATTTTTACTGTTTCTGAGTCTTGCTCTGCTGTTTCCCCTTCAATCTCAATCACAGCTAAAACGGCTCCAACGGCAACAACCTCGTCTTCCTGGATCCTTTTTTCGATTAAAATACCTTCAACTTCAGCAGTAACGTCAGTATCCACTTTATCGGTAGCAATCTCTGCAATTGCATCATCTAAAACTACACGATCGCCAACCTCCATAAGCCATTTGGTTACGGTAGCTTCGGCAACGCTTTCTCCCATCTTGGGTAATTTTAAAAGATATTGTCCCATCTTATCATTTGTTTTGCAAAAGTATCACTTTTTGACGTTGAAAAAAGAATTTCTGAGCCCTTCTATTGGCGTACCTACTCATTTAACTTTTTGAGATGGAAGCCTCAAAGGGAATTCGAGCTAAAATACTGCGTCCCAAAGTGACCTCATCGGTATATTCTAATTCATCACCTACGGGTATTCCCCGAGCAATAGTCGATGTTTTTACCTCAAAAGGAGCGAGTAATTTAAAAATATAAAAGTTTGTGGTGTCTGCCTCCATAGTTGCACTCAAAGCAAAAATAAGTTCACTAACCTCACCCATTTTAACTTTATCTATAAGCGAATTAATCGTCAAATCTTGAGGACCTATTCCGTCCATTGGGGAAATAATTCCACCTAACACATGATACAAACCATTGTATTGACCTGTATTTTCAATTGCCATCACATCTCGAATGTCTTCAACCACACAAAGCAAATTCTTGTTTCTTTTTGGACTGGCACATATTTCACAAGTTGGAGTATCAGATAAATTATGACATCGGCTGCAAAAAATAATCTCCTCACGCAAAAGAGTCAAGGCTGATGCTAATGACTGAGTATGCTCAACAGGCTGTTTTAAAAGATGCAGCGCCAAACGCAAGGCCGTACGTTTCCCAATACCAGGAAGCTGAGCAATTTCTTGCACCGCACTTTCAAGTAATTTTGAAGAAAAATCCATAAGCAAATTTACAAAATTATAGGTTGAAACTACTTTTGTACCTTTAACAACTTAAACCCAAAAGATGATTTCACCTATTTTTATTCTGAGTCTTATCATTGGCTATTTTTTAGTACTGGTTGCAATAGCTTATTTTACAGGAAAGGAAGACTCTAATGAAAGTTTTTTTAAGGCGAATAGAAATTCCCCTTGGTATCTTGTAGCCTTTGGAATGGTAGGAGCTTCCCTATCTGGAGTTACTTTTATTTCGGTTCCTGGTTGGATTCAAGACTCCCAATTCTCTTACTTTCAGGTGGTAATGGGATATTTGGTGGGATATTTTGTAGTAGCTTATGTATTATTACCTGTGTATTACAGCAATAATGTTACTTCAATTTATGAATATTTAAATACCCGCTTTGGAGCAAATAGTCACCGAGCTGGGGCATTTTTCTTCTTTATTTCTAGAGTCTTGGGAGCATCCTTTCGTTTGTTTTTAGTGGCGATCGTGTTACAACAATTTATTTTTGATGCCTGGAATGTTCCCTTTGAAATAACAGTAACTCTGTCCATTATATTAATTTGGGTTTACACCCAACGCGGCGGGATTAAAACCATCGTTTTTACAGATACCTTGCAAACTACACTCATGATTTTGGCTGTACTGTTATCCATAGCCTACATCAACCAAGCCCTAGATTGGTCTTTTTCAGACTTTATCGCTTCCGCAGAATTTTCTCAGTACAATTCTATTTTTGTAACCGACTCCTTATTGAGTCGTAATCACTTTTTAAAGTCGTTTATTGGTGGGGCTTTTGTTACAATTTGTATGACCGGACTGGATCAGGATATGATGCAAAAAAATCTGAGTTGTCGAACCCTCAAAGATGCACAAAAAAACATGGTTGTTTTCAGCTTTGTGTTGGTCTTAGTAACGGGACTCTTTATGCTTTTAGGAGCACTTCTTTTTATTTATGCGGATACTCAAGGTATTGGAGTACCATTAATGGATGGTAGTCCAAAAACAGATTTATTGTTTCCTGAAATTGCTTTAAACGGTCGCTTAGGCATCGCTGTGGCAGTCACCTTTATTTTGGGTTTAATCGCAGCAGCTTATAGTAGTGCAGATAGTGCCTTGACTTCCCTGACAACTTCTTTCTGTATTGACTTTTTAAAATTAGAAAAATACCCCGAGAAAGAACAGAAAAGCCTTCGAAAGAAAACGCATGTTGGAATGAGTATCTTATTAATTGTGGTTGTTATACTTTTCAAATACATTCTTGATCGAAATGTTATAGACGGCTTGTTGACAGTCGCAGGATATACCTATGGCCCTCTTTTAGGACTCTTTGCCTTTGGAATTTTTACACCCTATAAAATTTACGACCGTCATGTTTGGTGGGTGCTACTGGGAGCCCTTTCACTTATAAGTATCTTGGGAAGTCTCGATGCATCGTGGCTGGGTGGGTATCAATTAGGATACGAATTACTCCCGCTAAACGGGCTTCTCACTTTTTTAGGACTTGTATTGATTCGTCGAAAGTAAAACCAAAGTACAAGCGTTTTCCCATGAGATTCCGTTTTTTTCGAGTTTCTGAGCGAAAGCAATGTTTTCGGTACCGGGATTAAATATAACTCTCTTCGGTTTTAGGTTCACAATAAAATCATAATAGGGCTCTTGTCTTGCCTCACCCAGGTATAAAGAAACTGTATGTATATTTTCTTGCGGTTCAAATAAGGGAACTATAGGTAATGAAGCAATTTCTCCCTCTTTGATTCCCATGGGAACAACTTCGACATTCTTACTTTTAAGAAGGTGTACCGCTTTATAAGCATACCGATCAGGGTTGGGTGTTGCCCCCAAAACAAGAGTTTTGTAATTTACCATTGTATCATCACGCTCCCCCAGGTAAAACCACTCCCAAAAGCAGCCAAAACTACCTTAGTACCGGGGACAATTTTTCCTTCTTCCCAGGCTTCGGTTAAAGCTATTGGAATGGAAGCTGCAGTTGTATTTCCATACCGTTGAATATTATTGTAGACTTGATCGTCACTCAAACCAAATTTCCTTTGTACAAATTGTGAAATTCTAAGATTCGCTTGGTGAGGAATTAACATGCCTATTTGATCTGCAGTCCAACCTGTTTTCTGCAAACCTTCATTGATGACTTCTGCAAAACGAACCACTGCATTTTTAAAGACAAATTGACCGTTCATATAAGGATAGTATGAAATATCATCGGGATCATTTGCTTCCATTATTTCGGGTACCCATCGTCCTGTATTGGGTCCAATCAAAGAGAGTTCTTCTGCATATTTCCCTTCAGAATGTAAATGTGATGAAAGTATTCCCGTTTCATTATTTTCGGCACGAGTCATAACTACGGCACCTGCACCATCTCCAAAAATCACAGAAATATTTCTACCCCTAGTAGTCATGTCAAGACCTCCTGAGTGGTATTCCGATCCTATAACCAAAACATTTTTATACATTCCCGTTTTGATAAATTGGTCGGCGGTTGAAA
>JAURBX010000064.1 GCA_030828745.1 Flavobacteriaceae bacterium
TGCCCATCATGGAGGTTAATAAGGAATTTGTTCCTGCTTTGTTTCCTTCAATCAGTAAGGGATGATCAATTGAAAGACTGATGGATACTTGCGGGAGTTTGTGATTTTCAACCAATAAAACAGTCAATCCATTTTTGAGACGAAATTCTTCTGGACTTTCCAATTGAATAAGGGGAGTGGGCCCTGGCTTAGGTTGTTGTGTTCGATCAATTTGAGCGCTCAGTTGTGCGCCCAACAAAAGAATAAGGCTAAGTGAGAGGTGCTTTTTCATTATATTATTTTTTAGATTCGGGTAAATAGTTAAGGGTAAGACGCTGGTTAGCATTCAAATATTTTTTGGCAACATCACGAATTTCTTCACGTGTGATGGAACGATAGACGTCAATTTCAGAATTGATTAAGTTGGTGTCTCCGTAAAATGTATAATATTCTGCTAAGGAATTGGCAATTCCTTCCACAGATGCGTTGGAACTGACAAAGCTCGATTCAAATTTATTCAATAATTTTTCGTAGTCCTTTTGTGAAATTAAGTTCGTTTGAATTTTCTCAACTTCTTCATCAATTTCATCTCGTAGACTTGCTAAGGAGGTTTCGCCTTGCGGCAGTGTTAAAATAACATACATGCCATATTCTTCAAGGCTAAAATTAAAGGCCGCAACTTGAAGGGACATTTTTTGTTCGTCCACCAATTTTCGATATAATTTAGAGCTTTTTCCATCACTTAGATAAGTAGAAATCATATCTAATATTTTTGATTCTCTAGTTGTTTGATCGGGAATTCTATACGCGGTAAATAAAGCAGGGATTTGGATGTTTTGATCAAAGGCTTCTGCCTCTAACGCAGAAGAAATGGGTATTTCTTTGGGGTAATTTCGAGCAACTTTTTTGCCTTTTGGAATGCTGCTAAAATAGTCAAAAACCATTTTTTTTGTCTTTTCTATATCAAGATCTCCTGCAATAACCAATACAGCATTATTAGGAGAATAGTATTTTTTATTAAACGCAATGAATTCCTCTAATGTTGCGGCATCCAGGTGCTCCATTTTTCCGATGGGCATTCTTTTATAAGGGTGATTTACAAATAGGTTTTCCCTAACAGACTTCATCCAATTGCCATAGGGACTGTTGTCGTAACGCAAACGCTTTTCTTCTTTTACCACTTCATTTTGAGTATCTACTCCAATTTTATTGATCACAGGATGTAGCATGCGCTCAGATTCGAGCCAGAGCCCTAATTCTAAATTATTGGATGGGAATACTTCATAGTAATAAGTAAAATCATCGGTAGTGTAGGCATTGTTTCTTCCACCATTGGCAGAAACGATAGTAGACCATTTACCACGTTCAATATTTTTTGTGCCTTCAAAGAGAAGATGTTCAAAAAAATGGGCAAAACCAGTACGGTCTTCCTGTTCATCTTTTGAACCTACGTGGTATAAGACAGAAGTGACAATTACTGGGGCATTATTTTCCTTATGAAGGATCACGTGTAAGCCGTTTTCAAGATCGTATTCAATAAAATCAACCTGTTGACCAAAGAAAATTGAGGGGACAAATAATAAGAGGAAGGGGAGAATAGTTTTCATTTGAAAGGATTTGAGTTAAAGGGTAAGTAAACTTTAGATAATTAAATACTTAGGTTAGACAAGTGTAATTTAATACATTTGAATAGAACAAAAAAAAATCCGATGCGATACCTCTTTTCTTTAACATTTTTGTTGAGCTTAAGTTTGACTTTTGGTCAAGCAAAATACAATCGAATATTAAATTCGATTGATGATAATAAAGCCAATTATTCTAAAATTGCCCAGCAAATTTGGTCTCATGCCGAAATGGGGTATCAAGAAAGCCAGAGTAGTGCACTCTTGCAAAAAACATTAGAATATGAAGGGTTTAAGATTACAGCAGGAGTAGCTGAAATACCCACCGCTTTTATAGCTACCTATGGTTCAGGTGGTCCTGTGATTGCCATTTTAGGCGAATATGATGCTTTGCCAGGCTTATCCCAAAAAGCACTTCCTTACAAAGTTTCAAATGAAGGAAAAGCAGGACATGCCTGTGGACATCATTTATTTGGAACTGCTTCTGCAGCTGCTGCAATCGCATTGAAGAATTATTTAATTGCTGAAAATAAATCTGGAACAGTAAAGTTTTATGGATGTCCCGCAGAAGAAGGGGGTTCAGGAAAAGTCCATATGACTCGTGCAGGATTATTTGATGATGTTGATGTGGCGTTACACTGGCATGCTGACAGTAAAAACTCTGCAAGTATTCGCCCTGCTTTAGCTAATAAATCAGCAAAATTTAGATTTTATGGTGTATCTGCTCATGCTGCTGGAGCCCCAGAAAAAGGACGATCTTCTTTAGATGCTGTTGAAGCCATGAACAACATGGTCAACATGATGCGTGAACATACTACCGAAAGTACACGAATTCATTATGTAATTACCCAAGGAGGAAAAGCACCAAATGTAGTCCCTGATTTTGCGGAGGTATATTATTATGTACGACATGCTACTCGCGATGAAGTAGTCAATGTGTTTGATCGAATCGTGAATGCTGCCAAAGGCGCTGCTCTTGGAACAGGAACTACAATGGATTATGAAATGATTGGAGGAACACACGAGCTTTTGCACAATGAAACTTTACAGCGTTTGATCCATAAAAACTTAGAAACTGTTGGCGGCTACACATACACGGTTGAGGAAATAGCTTTTGCTGAAAAGATTTCTAAAAGTTTAGGAATACCCTTAAACACCCAATATACAGAAGGAGTTGAGCCTTACAGTAGTTCAAGTAAAGCAGGAGGTTCTACCGATGTAGGCGACGTTAGTTTTGCAGTTCCTACTGTAGGATTGCGCGCTGCAACTTGGGTACCCGGAACACCGGCTCACAGTTGGCAAGCGGTTGCTGCTGGTGGAACTGATATTGGAAATAAAGGAATGATGGTCGCCGCAAAAACTTTAGCTCTTACTGGAATGCAACTCATTGACACTCCAAAAATTATTGCTAAAGCTAAAGAAGAATTTCTTCTAAAACGGGGTTCAGATTTTAAATATACTCCCATGTTGGGAAATCGTAAACCTGCTTTAAATTATAGAAACTAGAGTTATGCGAGGAGTTGTTTGGGTCTTTTTATTTAGTATTAATTTTAGTCTTGCTCAGGTGTATAGTTTTGAGACTGAAGAGGAAGGTCGTACAATTACGCATCGAATTTTGATGGATGCCGAGTATTTAGTTGAAACACAATTTGCAATACATCCTCCACAGTTTATTTCAACAAGAGGAGGGTTTTATTCAAAGAAAGGAAACACCTATGCCGTCAATTTAGAGTTTAATTCCAATCACTCAAATGACAGTCTCACTGCTTGGACATTAGTATCTGACGAGTCCTGGGAGGACGTTTCTAAAGTCGCGCTTGACCTCAATGGGAAATGGCTTATGTCTGGTAGAGTCCGTGATAATAAAGAACAACGAAGAGATACTTCTAGGCCCCGAAAGACAATGAAGTTTTTAGAAAATGGATTTTTTCAATGGATTGCATTTAACACAGAGACTTTTGAGTTTTTTGGTTCAGGAGGCGGATATTATACTGCCCAAGATGGGAAGTACACAGAACATATTGAATATTTTTCAAGAAATAATACCAGCGTAGGTAGGGTTTTACCTTTTGAATATTCCATTTTGGGTTCTGATTGGCATCATGAAGGCTTTAGTAGTAAGGGAGATGCGATGCATGAAATTTGGTCAAAAAGAACTTCAAATGAATAACGTAGTCATTGTTGCGGCAAAGCGAACTCCCATTGGAAGTTTTATGGGGAGTCTTTCAACAGTACCTGCAACTGTTTTGGGAAGTACAGTAATTAAAGCAGTAATAAATGAAATGAAATTAAACCCCAATACCATTGATGAAGTTTTTATGGGACATGTTCTTCAAGCAGGAACGGGTCAGGCGTCAGCACGGCAAGCTGCAATGGGTGCTGGTATACCCAATACGGTTCCTTGTACCACAGTAAACAAGGTGTGTGCTTCTGGGATGAAGTCAATTACTCTGGGAATTCAAGCTATTGCATTAGGTGACGCTGAAGTTGTCATTGCAGGAGGAATGGAAAACATGAGTTTAAGTCCACATTTTAGTTCCTTTCGACAAGGAACTAAATTTGGCAGTATCAACCTTCAAGATACAATTCAAGTTGACGGACTGACAGATGCTTATGATCAAGTAGCAATGGGTGTTTTTGCAGATGCATGCGCTACCCAATACAATATTTCAAGAGAAGCACAAGATGCCTTTGCTGTAGAATCCTACAGACGAAGTGCGCAAGCATGGGAATCGGGATCTTTTGACGCTGAGGTAGTTCCTGTGGCTGTACCCCAACGTAAAGGCGATCCCATAATGATCGCTCAAGACGAGGAATATAAAAACATTTCTTTTGATAAGATTTCGAAATTACGCCCTGCATTTACAAAGGGGGGAACCGTTACTGCAGCAAATGCTTCTACTCTAAATGATGGTGCCGCTGCACTTGTACTTATGAATGAGGACAAAGCAAAAGAATTAGGTTTTAAACCCTTAGCAACTGTTTTGAGTTATGCTGATGCAGCACAAGAGCCAAAATGGTTTACAACTGCTCCTGCCAAAGCCTTACCCAAAGCATTAGGGAAAGCGGGTTTAGCCCTTGATGAAATTGATATATTTGAACTAAACGAAGCCTTTTCGGTAGTTGGAATTGCTAATACTCAACTTTTAGATCTAGCACCTGAAAAAGTAAATCCAAACGGAGGAGCTGTTTCCTTGGGACACCCATTAGGATGTTCTGGCGCAAGAATAGTCGTAACCTTAATACACACACTTCAACAACTACAAAAAAAGCACGGTGCCGCTGGAATCTGCAATGGCGGAGGAGGTGCAACAGCTTTAATTCTTAAACACAACTATGATTGATCTCAGTTCCTTAATCTCACTATTAACTTTAGAACAAAAAGACACCCATCACTTTGTGGGTCAAAATTATAAGACCGAGTGGGGACGTGTTTTCGGAGGACAAGTTTTAGGACAATCTCTACATGCAGCCTATCAAACAGTTCCCAAGGATCGTATCGCGCATTCCATGCACGGGTATTTCATATTGGGAGGCGATATTAATATTCCGATTGAATATCATGTTGATGCCATTAGAGATGGTAAGAGTTTTACAACCAGACGTGTTGTAGCCTTTCAAAATGGAAAAGCTATTTTTAATATGGCAGCTTCTTTTCATTTGAAGGAGGAAGGGGTAGATCACCAAATTACCATGCCCAATGTTTTAACTCCAGAATTATTACTCACCGATATTCAACAGGCGGATTCACTTCAACAGATGGATCCAGAACGTTATGAACGTCTGATGAAATCACATCCGCAAGTTTTTGAATTTCGTCCTGTTGGGAAAGCAATTTATTTAGAAAATCGAAATAGTCCTCCCCTCTCTCATATCTGGTTTAAAACTAAAGAAAACATTGAAGCAGATATTTCCTTACAGCATCAATTGCTTGCTTTTGCTTCTGATTATAGTTTACTTCTATCAGCAACATTACCTCATAGAAAAGAATTAGCACACTCAAAAATGTATTATGCAAGTTTAGACCATGCATTATGGTTTCATAGAGATTTTAAAATTGACGATTGGTTATTGTATGCTATTGAGAGTCCCAGTGCCTCAAATGCCCGTGGATTTTCTAGAGGGAGTATCTTTGACAGATCAGGAAAAATGATTGCTTCTGTTTCGCAAGAAGGTCTTATGAGAAAATACAACTAACCATGAGAGTTAAATTTTTTAAATTCATTGTATTATTTTTTATGGTCAGTTTCTCCATGACTGCCCAAGAATATGAAAAAATGAATGGGGCATGGAATGCCGTTTTTTTGGATCACGGATTATCAGATAAATTTTCATTAAGAAGTGAGTTTCATTTGAGGACGGTTTCCTTTTTAAGTGTTTGGAATCAACAAATTTTCCGACCTTCTATAACCTATAACGCCTCAAAAAATATCAAATGGACAATAGGCTACAGTTATATTAAAAATTTTAACGCAGATGTAACAGCAAGCCCCAGAATTAGAATGGAACATAATTTTTGGGAACAGCTTGTTTATAATACGCCTTTAAAAAAAGGATTAATTAGCTCACGTTTACGTTTAGAGCACCGTTTTCGAGAAAATCTACCTTTACAAGAAGACAAAGCATTAAGAAGTTTTGATTTTGCCAGTCGAATTCGATATCGTCTCACTTATCAACGCTTATTAACTTCTGCAGAAGCCAAAATACCGATAAACTTGGTTGCTTTTGATGAGGTTTTTGTGTTTTTAAATCCCAATGGCATTCCCTTTCGTTTTAATTTTAACTGGACCTTTTTTGGATTGAAATTTCAGTTGAATAAGAAGATGGTTTTAACCTCAGGCTTTCAGAAAAATACCCTTAAAATTTCTAATGATCTCTATTCAAAAACAAGACTTTGGATCAATACTTTAATATTTAAATTATAAACAATTAAAAAAATTGTAGCTTAATCTAAAATATCGATTATGGTCAAGCCTCCTTTTTTCATCCTCACTTTTTTTTTATTATCAGCAGCTTCACTTTCTGCACAGATTCCCTTTTTTAAAGCACAATCAGGATCTTATTGGGTAAGCGCAGACTTACATATTCATACGGTATTTTCTGATGGCGCAGTATGGCCTAGCATTAGAGTAGAAGAGGCAAGAAGAGAAGGACTTGATTTGATTGCCATGACAGAGCATTTGGAATACCAACCTCATGCAGAAGACATTCCCCATCCAGATAGAAACAGATCCTATGTCATTGCAAATGGCGCCATTCGGGAAGGGGAAGAGTTACGCGTAATCAATGGTTCCGAAATCACACGAGAAATGGCTCCAGGACATATCAACGCAGTATTTATTAAAGATGCTAATGCGCTTTTACACAGTGATTCCCTTACAGGCATTAAAGCAGCTAATAAGCAAGGGGCTTTTGTTTTTTGGAATCATCCTAACTGGGATGCGCAGCGTAAAGATGGGATTGCACGTTTGGAACCCTATCATAAATATTTAATAGAAAATAAGTTTTTACACGGTTTAGAGGTAGTCAATGAAACGACCTATTCTGATGAAGCGTTAAAAATTGCTTTAGAAAATAATCTTACCATATTAGGAACTTCTGATATTCACGGCTTGACTGATTGGTCTCATGCCATTTCAAAAGGGGGGCATAGACCCATGACCTTTATAAGTGTAGAAAGTAAAACTCCAGCAGCATTAAAAAACGCCTTATTCGAAGGCAAAACAGTAGTTTGGTTTAATAACCTTTTGATAGGCAAAGAAGCCCACTTAGAACGCTTGATTCGTGACAACCTGAGTTTTGGAATGATAATTTATCCAGAAGACAAAACGATTGCTAAAATAGAGGTAACCAATCACAGTGCCGCTGAAATGCATCTGGAATATCTCGGAGAATTTAGTTTTCACAAACGTGCTACAGTATTTTCAATTCCAGCGAACAGCACAATTTTTCTAGAAATTAAAACGATCAGTAAAAAAAAGAAATTAAAGCTTCCTTTCAAGGTATTGAATGGTGTTATTGGACCAAAAGAATACCTTGATTTAACTTTTGTTTTAAATTAGTATAAAAACACTTAATTTTATGTCATTAGAAATTTGAAAAAAATCAATTTATGATTCAAGATAGTAACTGGCGTCCTCTTCCTGATTTTTTGACTATTTCCAAAAGTTCGATTGAGGGTTTAGGTTTGATTACCACCAAAGATCTGCCTATTGGAACTGATTTAGGGATCACTCACGTTTATGATCAGCGTTTTCAAGACGGATATATTCGACTTCCTCTAGGAGCTTTTATCAACCATCATGAAATTCCAAATTGTAAAGCAATTTTTGCTGAAACCGATCCGATTATGGGCCCCTTAAAACACATTCGTATTGTGACTCAAAAAGCTATCCTGTCAGGAACTGAAATTACAGTAAAATACGTGATCAATAAATTGGAGGATCCCAACTGGGAAAAAGAGTATGAGGTGACACAATAAAAGCTCCTTAAGAACCGAGTAACCCTCTAAAATTTCGCATACTACTTAATATTTTAACACTCTTTTAAATCAATGTTATTAAAATATTAAGATTAAAATACACAAGAGTGTTTAAGTTTTTACTACTTTCGTTAAATCAATTCTTCAATGATGAATTGGTTTATGGTTATGGCCTTTAGGAATAATTCCTGAAGGCTTTTTTATTTCTTGATTAAAAAAGATAAAATAGTATTAAGTTACCGTAGTTTTTTCCGTAGAAAAATTCAAATACCTTTCGGTATTCATTATCGTTTTCAGGGTATTGACCAAAACCAATAAATCTTTATATTGAGTATAAAGTGGAGTAATCCCAAAGCGAATAAAATTTGGGGGTCTAAAATCAGGAATTATTTTAGGTTGTAATTTACTCCCCGCCAGTAGTGCTTGACAAATTTGCCAAGAGGCAGGATGAGAGAGGGAAACATGCGATCCTCTATATTCAGATTCTATTGGACTTTCAATCAAGAAGCCAAGTGGAATGAGTTCCGCTTGAACCATTTTGAGAAGCAGTTCAGATTGTAAGATACTTTTGTGTCGAAGGGATTCAATTCCAGCTTCTAAAACCAAATCTACTCCAGCTTCCATGGCTGCCATAGATAGAATAGAGGGTGTACCCGAAGCAAAACGATCGATCCCCTGGGCAGGAGTATATTCCCTTTCAAAATCAAATGGAAGTTGATGACCAAACCATCCTTGGATCGGATTAAAAAGTTTGCTTTGCACTCCTTTATTCACATACAAAAAAGCAGGTGATCCCGGTCCTCCATTCATATATTTATAGGTGCATCCCAAAGCAATTTTGGTTTCCGTTTCTTTTAAATCAACTGCTACTGCACCTACAGCATGACTTAAATCCCAAACAATGATGCTACTATGTTTTGCTGCCCATCGGTTTAACAGTTGCATAGGGTATAAAAAGGCACTTTTATAGCTCACCAAACTCAAGCAAATAATCCCAGAATGATTCGCAATAAATTTTTTGAGTTTTTTAATATCTGCTTCAACTTCATTAGAATAGCTAATAAGTGAAATGGGAGAAATTTTAAAAACTTTTACAAGCCCTTCCATAACGTATAGATCCGTTGGAAAGTTGAGGATATCGGTTGTTAATTGTTTTGGAAAAAGACCGGAACTCATTAGAGCGTGAAGAATTTGATATAATCTTACTGAAGTAGATTCACCAATACAGATCTCTTCTTTTTCAGCTCCCAATAATTGAGCGTATTTTGCTGCTATTTTTTTGGGTATATCCAGCCAATGCGTGTTCCAACTTCTGATTAAACCTTCACCCCATTGATTCTGTATAATTTCATGAAGCGTTTGTTGTGCTTTAAGCGGAAGTTTTCCCAAGGAATTTCCATCGAAATAAAGTTCATTTTTTGGATGGTGAAAATGGGCCCTGAATTTTGATAATGGATCTTTTTCATCTTTTTGTTTTACTATATTTATATCCATCCGTTTACTGTGTTAGAAAGATAGGAAGAAGTTCCTTAACCCACTGTGCATATTGTTCCCCACTAGGATGAAGATCATCTGTCGCAATCCATTCGGGATGATTTGAAACTTGTCTTGAAATGGGAGTTATATCAACAAAACGAATGTTATTATGGATACAAATTTCATAAATAGCCTGATTGAAATCATCAATTTCTGTAGCTATTTTCTCCTGATTTTGAGATTTAGCAAAAGGCATAACACCCCAATCGGGAATAGAAATTACAAAAACATGAGCGTTTTTATTTCCACTAAAAATAATTGCTTGACTTAATAAATTTTCGAATTCCTCTTTGAACGTTTCTATGTCTAACCCTCTATATTGATTATTCACCCCTATTAATAAAGAAACCCAATCATAAGGATAATCCAATGGAGCTTGATTAATCCCATCCTGAAGTTCGTCTGTTGTCCAGCCTGTTTTAGCTATAATTGTTGGGGGCGCTAATGCTATGCTTTTTTCGGCGAGTTCCAATGTTAATTGTTCTGGCCAGCGTTCGTTTTGACCAACACTTTCTCCAATCGTATAACTATCGCCTAGGGCAAGGAAGGTCTGCTTAGGGATTTCATCTTTACAGCTAAA
>JAURBX010000066.1 GCA_030828745.1 Flavobacteriaceae bacterium
ACTTCCCAATGACAACGCTCTTGATAAGCACAATAATGCTCCAGTTTTTTTTGCGCTTCTTGAAGACTAAAGGAGGTCTTTTTTTGCATGCTTCAATATAAAAATATTAGCTGATTTTTTTACCCTACCTTTGTAATGGGTTTTAAATAATGTTAAGAATGACAAGCACATATTCCCTTCAAGGTATGACTTGCGGTGGCTGTAAAGCGACAGTAGCAAAGCATTTAAGTCAAATAGATACCGTAACTGTTGTTGAAGTGAATCTTGAAAAAGAAGAAGTAACCCTTTCATTAGAAAAACCGGTAACGATAGAAGTGCTTCAAAACACGTTGCCAAAGAAATACAACTTGTCAGAAAGAACAATGCAAGGGGGTTCTTCGCTTCCCAAAGCAGAAGAACAATCTAAATTAAAGCAGTTACAACCTTTACTGCTCATTTTATTTTATATTTCTGTGGCAACAGTACTGCTACATTATAAAAAATGGGATACAGAAGCTGTGATGTTAGACTTTATGGGTTTGTTTTTTATTGTATTTAGTTTTTTCAAAATGTTAGACTTGAAAAATTTCCCACCCTCTTTTAGTATGTACGACCCCTTAGCAAAAACAATTCCTCTATACGGATGGGTTTATCCATTTATAGAAACAGCACTGGGGTTGATGTTCTTGTTGCGCTTTGAACCAACAATTGCATTATATGTTACTCTAGTTGTTTTGGGGATTACTACTATTGGTGTGACGAAAACCTTATGGGATAAAAAGAGAATTTCTTGTGCTTGTTTGGGTACAGCCCTAAAACTGCCTATGACAGAAGCCACATTTATTGAAAATGTCATTATGATAGTGATGGCAATACTCATGCTTATTTAAGAAAAGATTTTGAATAAAAAAAACCACCTAATCAAAAAGGACTAGGCGGTTTTAAGTATTAAGGATGAAGTCTTCTACGTTCTTTGTTTAAGAAACGAAACTCCAAATATTGATAAGCATGGCGTGGAACAATACGAATCCACTTTTTATATTCAAAATACCATTTCAAACGTTGGGATGGAAACCCGTTTAAAAGGTAAGCAGCGATAAAAGGATGTAAATGCAAATGTATTTGTTCCTTTTGATTGCGCTTGTTCTTAGTAATCTTACTAAGCTCTGTGTTGATTTTGTCAATTAAAATAATGGGTGCTTCAACCTCCCCATTTAGGTTCGGATTAGGCTCTTTTGTTTTGATATTCATTTCAGGTCTTACACGTTGACGTGTAATCTGAATCAGTCCAAAACGACTGGGCGGAAGAATTTTGTGTTTGGTTCTGTCCGTACTCATTTCTTTACAAAGATGTTCAAAAAGTTTTTTTCGATTTTCGTTGGTGTTTAAATCAATAAAATCGACTACAATAATGCCTCCCATATCGCGCAAGCGCAATTGTCGGGCAATTTCTGTAGCAGCAATCATATTGACCTCTAAGGCCGTTTGTTCTTGACTTTTAGAGCGATTGGATCGATTTCCACTGTTGACATCAATTACATGTAGTGCCTCTGTATGTTCGATCACTAAATAGGCACCTTTTTGCATAGAAACGGTAGTTCCAAATGCATTTTTTATTTGCCTTTCAATTCCAAATTTTTCAAAAATGGGAAGGTGATTTTCATACGATTTTACAATTCCTTTTTTTTCAGGAGCTATGGTTTCAATATAGTCTTGAATTTCGGATTGCATTTCGGCGTCATCTACATGAATACCTGTAAAGTTATCGTCAAAAATATCACGTAAAATACTTGAAGAACGATTGATTTCACTCAATACCTTGGCTGGATATTTGTCAATCTGTTTCAACTTGCCGGATAAATTTTTCCAACGGGTTAACAATTGTTGAATATCAGCGTCAAGAGCAGCTACTTTTTGTCCTTCAGCAACCGTACGTATAATTAATCCAAAACCTTTTGGACGAATACTTTGTACTAGTTTTTTAAGACGGTTTTTTTCTGCTCGATCTTCAATTTTTTGTGATATGGATACTCGGTCTGAAAACGGCATTAGGACCATATAACGGCCCGCTAATGAAATTTCAGAACTCAATCGAGGTCCTTTGGTAGAAATAGGTTCTTTAACAACTTGAACCAAAACGGTTTGTTTAGGTGATAAAACATCACCGACATTACCGTCTTTATCTATATCCTTTTCGTAACGAAATTGTTTTAAAAGATAATCTTTGTTTTTACCTGTGCTTATCTGTTTAATGTATTTTACTAGCGAAGGGAGTTTGGGACCGAGATCATGATAGTGTAAAAAACCATCTTTTTCGTGGCCAACATCAATAAATGCGGCATTTAGTCCGGGAATAGCTTTTCTGATTTTACCGACAAATATGTCGCCTACAGAAAATTTATTGTCTTCCACTTCTTTATTTAGCTCAATTAACTTTCCATCCTTGAGCAGTGCAAAATCAACAGCAGAGGAATGCGAACGTATAATTAATTCTTTATTCACTCTGAATTATTTTGTGTCATAACAAGCTAGGCTTGAAATAACGGATTAAACAATATTTTCAGGATTTTCCTGTAGCAGCGCTCGTAATTAATAGAGTACTGCATTTCAATGAACTTTTAGGTAATTTTTTAAGTGTTTAGCCTAACACTATTTTTTCTTGTGGCGATTCGCTCTTCTGCGCTTTTTACGCTTGTGCGTCGCTACCTTGTGTCTTTTACGTTTTTTACCACTTGGCATATGCAAATATGTATTTAGATGTTATTAATTATTTTGATACGGGTACTTTAGATTTAACTCCCTTGACAAATATTTTAGCGGGTTTAAAAGAAGGAATATTGTGAGCGGGGATTTTTAAGGCAATATTTTTTGAAATATTACGCCCAGTTTTTTCAGCGCGAGTCTTGATAATAAAACTCCCAAACCCTCTCAAGTAAACATTTTCTCCTTTTTCTAAAGAGCCTTTTACTTCTTTCATGAATTTTTCAACAGTGGCTTGAACATCAGCTCGGTCAATCCCTAACTGATCAGAAATATTTGATACAATGTCTGCTTTTGTCATAATTTTACAATTTAATGCTAAAATTTTAAGGCTTGCAAATATATAAATTTAAATGATAAAATGCTCTGTGTAAAGTTTTTATATTATACTTGCTTTCTTTAAATTAAGATTACTAAAGACGCGCTCATTTGAATTGGACAGCAAAACTTCTTTTATGGTATTCAGAAAAAAAGCGATCTTTTATATGGCGTGCCACCAAAGATCCATATAAGATATGGCTTTCTGAGATCATTTTGCAACAAACTCGAACGGCTCAAGGCCTTCCGTATTATGAAAAATTTGTTGCTACATTTCCATCCGTTTCGGATTTGGCTCTTGCAAAGGAAGATGAAGTTTTAAAGCTTTGGCAAGGTTTGGGGTATTACTCCCGAGCGCGAAATCTTCATGCTACCGCTCAGTATATTCATTTTGAATGCAAGGGGGTTTTCCCGTCGACGTTTAAAGAGATACTCAAATTAAAGGGTGTTGGAGATTACACGGCAAGTGCCATTGCCTCAATTTGTTTTGACATACCCGAAGCAGTCGTTGATGGAAATGTATATCGGTTTCTTTCTCGCTTTTTTGGAATTGAAACGCCTATTAATTCTTCGGTTTCCCACAAGCAATTTAAGGCGAAAGCAATGGAATTATTGGATATAAATGATCCGGGAACATTTAATCAAGCCCTTATGGAATTTGGATCAACACAATGTGTACCCAGGTCGCCAAATTGTACAGCTTGTCCTTTTGTTCAAGATTGTATTGCTTTTAACCAAAATAAAATTCATTTGCTCCCAGTCAAAATAAATAAGATTAAAACAGTGAATAGACATTTTAATTACCTGATAATTTTGGATCCAAAGGGAAATTGCATAATGGAACAACGAACAGAAAAAGGCATTTGGCAGCAGTTATATCAATTTCCTTTGGTGGAGAGTCAACACACAATTACAAGTGCCTCAAAATTGATCCAACATGGGGATTTTCCTGGGAAGTTCTCAACTGACATCAATCAAGTTAAGCTTTGGAATGAAGAACCTGTACTTCATAAATTAAGTCATCAAAATCTTTTTGTGCATTTTTGGATTTTAGAATACAGAAAAGAGTTAGCAAATGGATATCCCCAAGTTCACCTTCAGAAATTGGCTGTACCTGTTGTAATTCAAAAGTTTATTGCAAATTTTTTTTCATTTGCAATCTGATTTCATAAATTTACCTTTACAACTAACCTAAATCATTTTAGCTATGAGCGGTACATTAAACAAAGTAATGCTAATTGGACACTTGGGCGATGATGTAAAAATGCATTATTTCGACGGTGGTGGGTCAATCGGTAGATTTCCATTAGCAACAAACGAATCTTACGTCAACAAAACGTCTGGCGAGAAAGTAACCAACACAGAATGGCACAACATAGTGGTTCGAAACAAAGCGGCTGAAGTTTGTGAAAAGTATTTGAGTAAAGGAGACAAAATTTACATTGAAGGGAGAATTAAAACACGTAAGTGGACAGGAGAAGATGGTAATGATCGGTATTCTACTGAAATTAATGTGAATGAATTCACCTTTCTTTCCACCAAAAAAGAAGCAGGCCAAGGTTCACCTCCCCCTGCGGCTAGTTCTCCTAGTGTAGAGGAAACTCCTCCTGACACTGATGATTTACCTTTTTAATTAGATACTGATTGGATCCTGACCCATTACCTTTTTTGAGTTCCTTTTTTTTAATTGCTAATGTAGTGTGGATTCAACTGGGGCTTGCTTTATTGTTGTTATTATGTTCTGCATTAGTTTCTGGGGCTGAAGTTGCTTTTTTTTCACTTCAATTGAAATCTCTTGAAGAGCTATATGAGACTAACAATGAAAGAGAAGTAAAGAGAGTCATTCATTTATTGCGGAAACCCAAACGTCTTTTGGCAACTGTTTTAGTGGCTAATAATTTCATCAATATTGCAATTGTTCTTCTTTTTTCGCTTCTCAGTAAAGCTTTCTTTTTAGGGATTGAAAATCCTGTTGTACTTCTAATTATTGAAGTAGGAATTATCACGTTTATTATTTTAATCTTTGGGGAAATCTTGCCTAAAGTTTATGCCAATAGAAATGCGCTTACTTTTTCAAAAGTGATGGCACCCGTTATCATTGTACTAGACCAATATGTATTGTTTTGGTTGACTTATCCCATGAGTAAAACAACTACTTTTATTGAAAAAAGGTTAGGAGATAAAGGCAATCAGTTTTCAATAGACAAACTTTCACAAGCATTAGAACTAACCGACGATGATGAAACAACCTCTGACGAACAACGTATTTTGGAGGGGATTGTAAATTTTGGAAATACAGATACGCGTGAAGTAATGTGTCCTCGAATGGATATGTTTGCACTATCTGATGCCTTAACGATCGAGGAAATTATTCCAATAATTTTAGAACAAGGTTATTCAAGAATACCTGTTTATACCGAAAAGAAAGATGTCATCAAAGGAATTCTCTATGTAAAAGATTTATTGCCCAATATTCATAAAGAAAAATTCCATTGGCAACAACTTTTAAAGCAACCGCTCTATGTTCCAGAAAATAAAAAACTCGATGATTTGTTAAAGGAGTTTCAATTGAAAAAAAACCACCTAGCCATAGTGGTAGATGAATATGGAGGAACATCTGGTTTAATTACCCTAGAGGATATCATGGAGGAGATTGTTGGGGATATTAGCGATGAGTTTGATGAAGTAGATTCCAGTTATTCTAAGTTGGATGAGCTCAACTATTTATTTGATGCTAAAATAAGTTTAAAAGATTTTTTCAAGGTAATTCATCGCGAAGAGACAGAAGAGTTTGAATCCATTAAAGGAGATGCTGAAACCCTCGCAGGATTACTGCTTGAAATTGCTAAAAAATTTCCAAAAAAGAAACAGATTCTTAAATATGAAGGGTATTCCTTTAGAGTTGAGGAGCTAGATCAAATGCGAATTACACAAGTTAAAGTAACTTTACCCGCAAATTAATAAACACACCAAATGAAAGAATTTTTAGGCTTATTGCTTTTGTTTTTTGTGTTTGCTTGTGCCTCTGATGTACAGCCCAAACCCAAAGGTTATCTTCGTTTGGAGTACCCAAAAGCAGAATATTTAACTTTTGAGGAATTATCAGACTTTTCTTTCGAATACAACTCCAATGCACAGATAAAAGTAAGAAGTCAAATCACACCAAGATTAGTTTATCCTGAAATGAAGGCCACACTTTATCTCAATTATGTCTCCATAGAAAATAATTTAGATTCACTTCTCAATGATGCCTATAAATTGCCTTATAAGCATGTCTCAAAAGCAGAATCAATTCCTGAAAAAGTTTTTATTAATGATCAAAGTAGGGTTTACGGCACCTTATTTTCTGTAGTTGGAAATGCTGCTTCACAGCATCAATTTTTTTTGACAGACAGTACCCATCATTTTTTAGTGGGCTCTTTATATTTCTATGCAAGACCCAATTTTGATTCGATTTATCCTGCTACGGTTTATCTTCAAAAAGACATTGTTCGTTTGATGGAAACCTTAAATTGGAAATAATCTATATTTAATTAAAAGAATTTAAGCGTTCTATTTCACTCACACTGTAGGTTTCGCCAGTAGTTTTAACAACAGCTGAAAGTGATTCAAGGCTTAACAATTGTGCATCATATACAACCCGCGCCGTTTTGGACTTAAAATCTACTGTTGCTGAAGCAACACCCGACGTTTTTTGAAGATTCTTTTCAATGGTTGCTGCACAACCTATAGCACAGGTCATTCCTTCAATTATAAATTTTGCAAATGCTTTCTCTCCAAGGACAACAGCTTGAATCTTTGATTCTTGTGGGGTATCAACGGTTACTACCTTAGGTGTGGTTGGATTTTTACACGCCATAAAACTTAGGCTTGTGACAAACAGAAAAAATAGAAGGGCTTGTTTCATTTGAAAGGATTTTTTCAAAAATACAAATTTACGGACTGTGAACTTGTTAAAATTGCTCATTTTTGTAGCGCATATGAAGACTACATTTAAGAAATGGTTTTATCTCATAGTGCTTTCCATGATTTGGGGAAGTTCCTACATTTTAATTAAGAAAGGACTTGTTGGGTTGACCCCCCTCCAAGTAGGTTCCTTTCGTATTTTGATAACTACCTTTATCCTCTTTATTTTTGGGTGGAAACAGCTAAAAAAAATCCCCTTTTCTGCCTGGAAATGGATCTTTTTTACTGGATTTTTTGGCACTTTTTTCCCAAGTTATCTCTTTGCTTTTGCCGAGACGGTCATTGATAGTTCTGTGGCCGCTGTATTAAACGGAATGACACCCTTATTTACTTTAATTCTTGGGATTGTTGTTTTTGGCTCTGAATGGAAATGGGGAAAAGCACTAGGAGTATTAATTGGTTTTGGAGGAACTTTAATTTTGGTTTCCAATGAATTTTCAATTAATACAGGCGGTGACAGTTGGTACGCTTTGTTGGTCATTGTCGCGACATTTTGTTATTCTATTAATGTCAATGTGATTAAATACAAACTACAAGGAGTTTCTTCTTTGGGGATTGCTTTGGGTAATTTTTTAGCCATCGTCATTCCTGCCACGCTAGTACTTCTTTTGTCAGATTTCCCCTGGTCATCTCTTGGTACAAGCAATGAAGTAACAACCTCATTAGGATATATTTTTATTTTAGCCTTTTTTGGAACCGCAATTGCTAAAGTGATGTTTAATGAATTGGTTTCAATTTCCTCTCCTGTATTTTCAATTTCGATCACCTATTTATTACCCATTGTAGCCATAGGTTGGGGCGTTTTAGATGGAGAAAGCTTCAGTTTTATTCAGTGGGTGGGCTGTGCTTTTATTTTGATGGGTGTATATTTAGTTACAGAAAAAAAGCGCTCCAAAAAATGAGGCGCTTTCATCTTGTGTAAAAGAATAGTTACTGAAATAGGGTTTCGTCCAATTGAGTATTGATTTCGATTCCAGTTGATTTAAAATCAATTTCTTGAGGGCCCATCGATAGCGTGGTCGTGTGTGGGAAATAAATATCATTTACCAATTGATAATCTCCAAATTTAATGGTTGAAGTTTGAGAATTACCCATTATTTCTTGGGTCTGTATCGTTTGAATTTTAAAGTAGGTTGTCGTATCATAAAAAATACTTTTGCTGTCTGAAATTTTAATCTCATACGCTTTCTTTCCATCTATATCAACGATTCCTTTAAGTTGTATGCTATTTGAGTCAAGATTTAATTCTGAAAACAGCACAGATCCCTGAATCATATCTTCCAAGGTTTGTCCTTCAAAGTCGATTCTTTGCCCTTGCATTTCCATATAGGCCTTGTCTTTGTTTACCACTTGTTTTTGCATCAGGTTCCCCATCATTTTCATTTCAGTGATGGCTTGATATTGACTTTTTTTTTGAGAAACGATTTCCAAATTCATCCCTTGCATGGTCGCTTCGGCCCGTTCAATTAATGAGTAAACTTCATTGAGCTTTTCTCTCCCCCCAATCGCTTCAAGATAGGATTCAATCACCGTATTTGCAGTTATTCCGTCTGGGGTTTGCATTGAATAATTGGGTCGTTCAATCGGGTTTCCATATTGGTCATAATAGGATACGTTTAATTTTTTTCCCTTGTAGAGAATTTCTTCTAGTGCATCCAAAATATCACTTCCTTTTCCGGTAACTACAATTTTTGCTTGATCACTTTTAAAATATTTTTTAGCCACCCTAAAAATATCCTCTTTGGAAACGGCATTGATATTTTTCAAATAGTTTTTGTAGAAATTGGGATCTAGGTTTTGAGTTTTAACATTGAGCGCAAAATTTGCAATGGTTTCTGGATCCTCAAGCGATATAACGAAATTCCCAGCATATTTAGCTTTTACAATTTCAAGTTCTTCATCAGTGACTAATTCCGAACCAATACGATCTACTTCATAGATCATTTCTACAACTGCAGAGTCACTCACCGCATTTCGAACACTTGTGGTTGCCTTAAAAAGCGCTTTAGTTTTATGGGAATCACTCATTCGAGAATACGCTCCGTAAGTATATCCTTTGTCTTCTCTTAGATTTAAAAAAAGCCTTGCTTCGCCCCCACCACCTAGAATCTGATTAGCTAAAATTGCGGCAAAATAATCAGGGTTGTTTTTGTCTAAAGAGGTTGTGTTGAGTACAGCAATTTCGGACTGAACCGCATTGGGCATATCCACATATATAATTTCAGTTTCTGGGCTATTTGTGGGCTCAGGAAATTCGATTTTTACCGTTTTTCTCGCTCTCCAATTACCGAAATGTTTTTTAAGTTGCTTTTTTATTTCTTTAGTATTGAAATCACCCACTATAACGATGTATGAATTTACAGGATTGTAAATAGAGAAATAGGTCTTTTTGATGTCTGACAATGTAATCTGTTCCACGGTTTCTTTTGAAATATATTCCCCATAAGGATGTTTTTCCCCATAAGAAACAAGATTTTCTACCCTTCTAGCAGCAGTTTTCACATCTTTTTTACTAGCTTCAATTGCAGTGAGTGTTTTATCTTTTTCTTTTTCAAATTCTTCCTCTAAAAAATTAGGATTTAAGGTTGCATCTGCTAGTAACTCCAATACGCGAGGGAAGTATCGTGTCAACGAACTTGCGTGGGCTCCATCGGGATTAAAATGAAAATGAGTTCCCATAAAATCAATTTCCTCTTCAAATTCATTTTTAGTTATTGATTTCGACCCCTTGCCCATCATGGAGGTTAATAAGGAATTTGTTCCTGCTTTGTTTCCTTCAATCAGTAAGGGATGATCAATTGAAAGACTGATGGATACTTGCGGGAGTTTGTGATTTTCAACCAATAAAACAGTCAATCCATTTTTGAGAC
>JAURBX010000046.1 GCA_030828745.1 Flavobacteriaceae bacterium
GATAGTTTCCGGGTACTGCTTTAGCACCAGACAAAGAGGCGCCCCATAAAATCATCCCATCAAGACGTTCTGCCCCTTTATAACGTGTATTCCACACAAATTGATTTCCACCCACTTTAAGGTCTAATTTATCCTTTTCAGAGGCGGTACTGAACGTTTTGATTAACTCACCATTTTTTTCTTTAATATGCAGTTGAATAGTGTCTTTTGCTGCATCAAAATCTTTAACATTAAAATGTACGATAACTCCATTTGGCAAGTTGGTCCCTTGTGTTAAAGAACTCCTGGTTCTTCCTTGAGTTCGATAACTGTCCTTGGGTTTAAATAAGGTCATCTCTTGACCAACTGCTTGCCGGTTTAATTGATGAAGAACTGTTAAATCATCGATCATCCACAAGCTTCTTCCTTGAGTAGCAACAATCAAACTATTATCCTTGAGTGTCAAATCAGTAATCGGAACTATGGGTAAGTTCAATTGAAAAGGATTCCAAGACGCCCCATCATCAAAGGAAATATACATTCCCGTTTCTGTTCCTGCATAGAGTAATCCTTTTCTAGAGGGATCGGCTCTGAGCACACGTGTAAAGTGCTCTTTATTTATCCCTTTTGTTATTTTAACCCATGACTGCCCATAGTCTGAAGTTTTGTATAAATAAGGGGTAAAATCCCCTTTTTTATATAGCGTTCCCGCCACATAACAAACTGCAGGATCAAAAGGAGAAGGGTCAATACTGTTGATCATTAACCATTTGGGCATTTGAGCTGGCGTTACATTAGTCCAGTTTTTACCTCCATCACGCGTTAGATGTAACAACCCGTCATCACTACCAACCCATAACAAACCTTCTTCTAAAGGAGATTCATTTGCCGCAAAAAGGGTGCAGTAATATTCAACTCCTGTATTGTCTTGGGTAATAGGTCCCCCAGAAGATTTCAATCGCTCAGGATCGTTACGCGTCAAGTCGGGACTGATAATTTCCCATGATTGTCCCTCATTTTCAGATACGTGAACTTGGTTTGAAAAAGTGTATAATTTTTTTGGATTGTGTTTACTGAAAATGATAGGAAAATTCCACTGAAAACGATACTTCATTCCTTCCGCTCCATATCCCATAGGATTATCGGGCCAAACATTGATTCCTCTTTCTGTTTTTGTTTGATGATTTACACGTGTCAAATAGCCTCCATAACTTCCACCATAAACAATATCATTGTTCAGTGGGTCAACAGCAATGTGAGCAGATTCACCTCCTGCAGTTGACTCCCAATCTGCACTAGAGATTCCACTCCCCCTAGAGCGATGTGCTATACGGATCGTAGAATTATCTTGTTGCGCCACATAAATTCGATACGGGAATGCATTGTCTGTTGTCACACGATAAAATTGTGCTGTCGGTTGATTGTGATAAGTACTCCATGTCGTTCCACCATTGTAGCTTATTTGAGCGCCTCCGTCATCAGCGATGATCATGCGCTGATTGTCCTCAGGCGCAATCCATAAATCATGATGATCTCCATGAGGTGCGTTATTACTTTGAAAGGTCTTCCCTCCATCTTTTGATTTGTGATAAGAAACATTCATCACATAAACAATATCGGCATCTTGGGTATCAGCGTAAATTTTAGAATAATACCATGCGCGCTGACGTAAAGCACGGCTGTCATTTATATGAGACCAAGTGGTTCCACCGTCATCAGAGCGATAAACACCCCCTTCTTCTTTATTTTCAACTATAGCCCAAACTCGCTGAGAATTTATTGGTGATACAGTCACCCCGATCACACCCAGGGTTCCTTTTGCAAAACCTTTATTTAAACTAATTTCATTCCAAGTTTTCCCCTCGTCTGAACTCTTCCATAAAGCGGAGCCTTCACCTCCACTGTTTAAACTGTAGGGTGTTCGGTTTAATCTCCAAGTGGAAGCGTATAGGTTTCTTGGATTGGAAGGATCCATTACCAATTCAAATGCGCCTGAGTCGGCATTTGAAAATAAAACTTTTTTCCAACTCCGGCCTCCATCGATACTCTTATAAACCCCTCGCTCAGTAGTAGGTTTGTATATATTTCCCAGAACAGCTGCATACACGATATCGGGATTGGTTGGATTAATTACAATTCTTGGTACATGCCTTGATTTTGGCAGGCCAGAAAAAGTCCATGTTTTTCCAGCGTCAACTGATTTCCAGATTCCGTATCCAGAAGAAACATTTCCTCTAACCGTTACTTCTCCACCTCCTATATAAATGACATTGGGATCACTTTTTGAAACGGCTACAGCTCCTATACTTCCGCCAAAAAAGCCGTCTGAAATATTTTCATACGTTTGACCCCCATCTGCTGTTTTCCATACACCGCCTCCTGTAGCCCCAAAATAATATAAATCTGGCTTTCCAGGAACACCAGTCACTGCTGCAGATCTACCGCCTCTAAACGGACCAATAGATCGGTATGAAAGAGACTCGTAAGTATTTTCAGGATAACTCAGTATTTTCGACTGATTTGCTCGCTTTTTTCGCTGAGCAAAAAATGGTTGAATGGTGAGAAACGAAATAAAAATGGATACAAATAAAAAGCTGCTATTTTTCATAATGTCAATTGATGAAATTAAAAGTATAAAATATATTTCTTAAAAAGGAAGCTCCTGGCATTAGATCTTTAAAATTAAAACAAAGGCAATCCTAAAAACAATTATTTTACTAATTGTTTTATAACTGCTCGATTTAAAAAATAGGCTGTCATTAAGGTAGAAAAAACATCTGCCACAGGAAAAGCCATCCAAACTCCCATTACTCCATAAAAATTGGGTAGAATAAATAATAAAGGAATGAAAAAAAGACCCTGACGACTTAAGGTTAACAATAAAGCGGGTAAGGCTTTACCAATAGCTTGAAAATAGGCTGCTCCAATTAATTGCACTCCAATAATAGGCAGTGCTGCAAATACATACCGTAAGGCCAAAGGAGTTTCGGTAGCTACTACGCTATCTTTTGAAAAAATTCCTGGAATGTGTTCAGCAAAAAAGAAAATGAAAAGAAAAATTGTTGTGGCTAAAATTACAGAATATCGGATGGAAATATTGATCACTTTTCGAACGCGTTGTACGTTTTGCGCCCCGAAATTGTATCCTGCAATGGGTAAAAATCCCTGTGTAATCCCAAGAATTGGAAACGTTGCAAACATTAGCATTCGGCTTATAATTGCATAAACCGCGATTGAAGATTCTCCCCCAAAAGAAAATAAAATATTATTCACCAAAAGCACAGTGATACTGACCATGGCTTGACGAGCTAAAGTAACAGACCCTAAAGAAGAAATCTCTTTAATCAAGGCGGATTTTAATTTGAAGGAACTCCAACTTGGATGTAAACTACTCTTTTTGGATAGAAAGAAATATACGATATACAAAGCACAAACCCCGTAGGAAAGAGTAGTTGCCCATGCCGCACCCATCATACCCCAATCAAAAATATTAATGAATACATAATCCAAAAGCAAATTGGAAACAGAAGGTAAAAGCATTGCATACATAGCGTTTTTTGGTTTTCCCTCAGCCCGAATGGTATTGTTAGCCATCATGCAAAAAGCCAAAACGGGTACTCCATAGAGCACTATGACATAATAGGTTTTAGCGAGTGAAAAAAGAGAGCCCTTTCCTCCAAAGAGTACGATTAACGGGTCTACAAATGTCAAACCAAAAACAACAACAGTAATGGTCAATAAAAAGGTCAATGTAATTTGATTCCCAAAGGTAGTTTCTGCTTTTGAATGTTTTTTTTCTCCTAAGGCTCTAGAGATAATTGAGGCTCCACCCACTCCAATAGACATTCCCAAGGCAGCAATGAAAAAAGAAACAGGTAATACAACATTGATGGCTGCAATGGCATTAGAGCCAATCCATTGCCCTACAAAAATAGTGTCAATTAAAATATTGAGCGACATTACTAAGATTCCGATAGAAGCGGGTAATGCTTGCTTTACTAATAGTTTTGGAATGGAATCTGTTCCTAATAATTCCGTTAGGTTTTTACTCATGAAACACCTTCATTAAGTGCCCATTCATCAATCCATCTACTCAATACTTTTACCCAATCCTCTCGGTCGTTGATACAAGGAATGACATGTAAATGTTTTCCACCATTATCTTCAAAATCCTCTGCAGCCTCCATTCCAATTTCCTCAAGTGTTTCTAAACAATCCGAAACAAAAGCAGGTGTAGCAATGGCAAGCTCTTTAGTTCCCCCTTTTGCAAAAGCCTCAACTGTTTTATCAGTGTACGGTTTTAACCAAGAACCTAAAATAGAAACACGCGATTGAAAACTTGTAGAATAAGAGCCCTCCTTTAGCTCTAAATACTCCGCCACTTTAACAGTAGTCATTTCACATTGATGTCGATAACAATAGGCATGAGCAGGAGAATCACTAAAACAACATTTTCCATCCATCTTACAATGGGACTTTGTCACATCCGATTTTCTAATATGTCGATTAGGAACCCCATGATAAGAAAACAAAATATGCTCCCAGTTTTTACCTTGTAAAGATTCTTGAATTGAATTTCCAAGCACTCGAATGTAATCTGGGTGGTTGTAAAACGCTGGCAAGGAAGTGAATTCCATCTGAGGAAAATATTTTTTTCTAAGCGCTTCTGCTAAAACTAAAATAGTTTCTGTTGTGGCCATAGCGAATTGAGGATACAAGGGAACCAGAAAAACTTCCGTTACCCCTTGATCTGCCAACTCTTTTAATCCATCATGAATTGAAGGGGAACCATACCGCATAGCTAAAGCTACAGGTACAGAAACCTTTTTCTGAACTTTTTCCTGAAGACGTTCTGAAAGCACAATAAGAGGGGAACCCTCTTTCCACCAAATCTTCCTGTATGCTTTGGCAGATTTTTTAGGTCGAGTTTTTAGGATGATGCCTTTGACTAAAAAAGTTCGAAACCATTTGGGTAAATCAATTACCCGCTCATCCATCAAAAATTCACCTAAATAATCTCTTACGTCATTCGTTTCCGTACTCTCTGGCGATCCCAGATTGACTAGTAATACTCCTTTCATTCATAATTTTTTACGAAGATACTGAACCTAAATATTTCTTGGGAGTGGTTCCATATTTCTTTTTAAAAGCAGCAATAAAATGACTTGCTGTACTGTAACCTAATTTGAGACCTACTTCGTTAACATTAAACTTTTGTGAATTCAACATTCGCCTAGCTTCTTCCATTTTTTGATCTAAAAGATAGGCATAGACCGTATCGCCATAAAGTTGTTTAAAACCCTCCTTTAATTTTTTTAATGACAATCCAATTTCGGCTGCCAAATTCTCAAGAGACGGAGGATCAGACATGTGCTCTAAAATAATATCCTTAGCCCTTCTTATCTTTCTAACATTTTCTTCATCGACCAAAAAGGGACACTGTTCCAATGAGGGATCTTCACTTTTATTAAAATACAAACTAAGCAATTCATACACCTTACCCTTAAAATACAAACTCTTCATACTGTCGTGAACTTTAGCGTGCAAAATTTGACTTAAAACAACTGCAATTGATGAACTAAAAGGCAAATTATCATAATACTTTTTAGCACTATTTTCAGGGCTTAAGAATGAAATATGATCTGCATCAGCAGAAAACAAAGAATGAAATTTTGTAATTGATATAAGAACACTCACCAACCACGCATTTGGTGCTAATTCCACCGCTATAGGCAATGCTTTTTGCGGGTTAAAAAGTAACATTGAATGATCTTCATTTACTGGGAAACTATAACTTCCTTGATTAAAAATAAAATTCATTTGTCCCTTTAAGCAAAAATGAAATTGTATAAAATCTTGATTTACAGGATATTCCTCTTTAATCGGCTGTTGTGTGTCATTTTTAATTCTCAGCACTTTAAACCCAGAATCTAGGACACTAACTTCAAAAGTACTTTTAACGTCATTTTTTACCTCCATATTCAAATAGTATTTGATTTTTGAATCCTACAAAATGTTAAATAAAACAGTCTTAGTACCACAAAAATAGGACTTTTTCAAAGTAAGGGATTAAAAATCATAAAAAAAACCTTTAGAGGTACTTTAAACCTTTTTACCGTTATTTTTTAGCTATCTACTCCCTTACTTTTGTAATCGAATTTTTACGATTTCCTTTTTTGATTAAAGCCAAACATTTTTATGCCATAGGGGTAAGTTACAAAACTGCCAACATTGACCTGCGTGGACAATTCAGTTTGAATGACACCCAGCTTCATGCTTTATTTCTTGAAGCAAAAGAATTGGGTATTACAAACTTTTTAGTAATCAATACGTGTAATCGGACAGAGCTTTACAGTTGGACTTCACATTATAAAACACTAGTTGACTTGCTATGTAATCACTCTGGTGGGGACAAAAAAGCCTTTGATCAAATTGGATATTCCTACACTGACAAAGATGCTTATCACCATCTTTTTCGAGTAGGAACAGGCCTAGAAAGTCAGATTTTAGGTGATTTTGAGGTCATTGGTCAAATCAAACAAAGTTTTTATCGATCAAAAAAAATGCAGCTTGCTCACGGGCCTTTAGAGCGCTTAATAAATGCCGTAATTCAGTCAAGCAAGCGGATTAAAACTGAAACCGAAATATCAAGCGGTGCAACTTCGGTTGCTTTTGCCTCAGTGCAATACATTTTAAAAAATGTATCCGCTATTTCTGAAAAAAATATCCTTCTTTTTGGAACCGGTAAAATTGGAGCAAACACCTGTGAAAACTTGGTGAAACACACCCAAAATGATCATATTGTTTTAATTAACAGGACACAGGAAAAGGCAGAGAAAATTGCAGGAAAATTTCCTGTTAAGGTAAAACCCTATGGAGAATTGACTAGCGCAATCCATCAGTCCAATGTTCTTATTGTAGCCACAGGAGCTCAAAAACCCACTGTTTCTGCGGATTTAATACACAACACCAAACCTCTTCTAATCTTAGACCTTTCTATTCCAAGAAATGTGGCTCCTCAAGTCAATACGCTGCCTAATGTTGAAGTAATCCATCTGGATGAACTTTCACAAATTACCGACGCTACTTTCGAAAAACGCAAAAAATTTATTCCTCAAGCTGAACAAATATTATCTGAAGTTAAAAACGAATTTTACATCTGGCTTGAGCATCGTAAATACGTGCCTACACTAAAAGCCTTTAAAGACAAATTGACTCAAATAGAAGGTTTTGATAGTCAATGGGAAACAGAAATGAGTCCAGACCAAATGGCTCAGAAATTAACCGGACAAATTGCAGCTTACTTGAGGTCAAATCCTAAAGAAGCCGATAAAACGGTTGCTCTACTCAATGAAGTCTTTCAGCTGACCCCAGAAAATTACAATTAGAATGATACGTATCGGCACTCGAAAAAGCGAATTAGCCCTATGGCAAGCCAAGCAAGTAAAAACCGCATTGCAATCCCAGGGGCATCCCGCTGAATTGGTTCTCATTGAAAGTAATGGAGATCTAGACCTTACCCAGCCTTTATACACAATGGGTATCCAAGGAATCTTTACAAAAAGTTTAGACACTGCATTACTGAATAATAAAATTGATATCGCCGTTCACAGCTTAAAAGATGTACCCACCCTATTACCTGAAGAGATTGAGATAAAAGCCGTTCTTTCAAGAGGAAATCCGATGGATGTGATGGTGTATAATTCTTCATTTAAAAGCTGGAACACTCAATCTTCTATTGGCACAGGAAGTTTGAGAAGAAAAGCACAATGGCTGAGAAAATACCCAAAACATCAAGTTAAAAATCTCAGAGGCAACGTACAAAAACGACTTGAGAAATTAAATCATTCGGATTGGTCGGGTGCTATCTTTGCCCAAGCAGGATTGGAACGGTTGAATTTACTCCACAATAATCACCAAGTACTTGATTGGATGATACCCGCACCTGCCCAAGGAATTGTGGCCATTGCCTGTTTAAAAACCAACAAACAAATTGGAGCTGTTTTAGAAAAAATAAATTGTAAAGAAACCGCACACTGTGCTGAAATTGAACGCTCCTTTTTAAACACGCTAGAAGGAGGTTGTACCGCACCTATTGGAGCCCATGCCTATTTTGATGAGGGGACCCTTTTCTTCAAAGGGGGGCTTTTTAGTTTGGACGGGACTACCGCCCTTGTTCATGAAGAGCAAGTTTCTATGGATAAAAGCAAAGATTTCGGAATCAAAAAAGCTCATGAAATTTTAAGCAAAGGAGGAGAGGAGCTCATGCAACAAATTAAATCCCAACTCTAATGCGTTTGCTTTCCACAAAATTACTTTCTGCAAATTTTAAAGATCGATTAATTCATCAGGGATTTTCAGTGGTAGAATTTCCTTTTATCAAAATCAAACCATTACCCATTGAAATTGATAGCGTCCATGATAATATTATTTTTACCAGCCAAAACGCGGTTCGATTGGCACTTAATGAGCCTAATTTAACACCTAAATTAGACGGTAAAAACTATTTTTGTGTGGGTGAAAAAACAAAAGTAATTTTAGAAGAAAAAGGGCGAAAAGTGATAAAAATGAGCCAAAATGCATCAATTTTAGCTGATTTTATCTCAAAAAACCATAAAAATGAATCTTTTTCATTTTTCTGTGGAAAGCAAAAAAGACCAGAAATCGAGAGGGTATTGACACAGAATGAGACTCCTTTGATTTTACATGAAATCTATGATACGCTTTACACCCCTAAAGCAATCGAAACAGAATTTGATGGCGTTCTTTTTTTTAGTCCCTCGGCGGTAAAAAGTTATTTTAAAACCAATACTTGGAAGACCGGAATGCATGGGTTTTGCATTGGCAATACCACTACAGCAAGTTTATCCAAGTTTACCAAAAACTACTCTGTAGCTAAATCACCAAACGAAAATCAGCTACTATTAAGTATTCACCACTATTACACTCATGACTATGCTCAAAAATGATCTTTTCTTAAAAGCACTAAAAGGAGAAACAGTAAACCGACCCCCAGTGTGGATGATGCGACAAGCGGGGCGTTACCTCCCAGATTTTATGAAATTAAAAGCCAAATATGATTTCTTTACCCGCTGTCAAACACCAGAATTAGCCACAGAGATTACGGTCATGCCGATAGACCAAGTAGGCCCCGATGCCGCTATTCTTTTTAGTGACATCCTTGTGGTACTTCAAGCCATGCAAATTCCTGTTGAAATGAAAGATGGTGTTGGACCTTGGATTCCGAATCCCATTCGATCTTCTGAACAGGTTTCACAAGTCATTGCTCCTGATATTCACGAACACTTAGGATACGTATTAGATGCGGTAAAAATGACACAGCAAGCACTGAATGAACGCGTACCCTTAATTGGATTTGCAGGTTCACCTTGGACACTTTTATGTTATGCTGTGCAAGGTCAAGGATCTAAAAATTTTGATATTGCCAAAGGGTTTTGCTTTAGTCAACCCGAAGCTGCACATGCCTTACTTCAAAAAATTACCGATACCACCATTGCTTATTTAAAAGAAAAAGTGAAAGCAGGAGTGCATGCCGTCCAAGTATTTGATTCTTGGGGTGGACTCCTTTCCCCAGAGGATTATAATATTTTTTCATGGCCTTATATTCAACAAATCATTGACGCCTTAAAAGAGGAGATTCCTGTTATTGTCTTTGGCAAAGGATGTTGGTTTGCATTACACGAAATGAGTCGCTCGGGCGCTTCAGCCCTGGGGGTAGACTGGACCTGTACCGCCCGAAACGCAAGATATCTTTCCGGAGGTCAAATTACGTTGCAAGGAAATTTTGACCCTTCTCGACTCCTTTCTCCAATTCCTAAAATCAAAGCAGGTGTTCACAAAATGATCAACGAATTTGGAAAAGACAGATACATTGTCAATTTAGGCCATGGCATTCTTCCCAATATTCCGGTAGATCATGCAAAAGCCTTTGTTGATGCTGTTAAAGAATACACCCACTAAACCTAACAAATGAAAGACCAGTTTTATCAATACATCCAAAAATTACAAAACCAAATTACACAAGCGCTTGAAAAAGCAGATGGTTCGGCTACTTTTAAAGAAGATTCCTGGAAAAGAAAAGAGGGCGGCGGTGGACACAGTCGTGTGATAGAAAATGGTGCTGTAATCGAAAAAGGAGGAGTCAATATTTCGGCTGTTCATGGTCCTTTACCGGAAAGCATGCAAGCTTATTTTAAGGTAGAAAAAGTAGATTTTTTCGCCTGTGGTTTGAGCTTAGTCATTCACCCAAAAAACCCAATGGCGCCCACCGTTCATGCAAACTGGCGCTATTTTGAAATGTATGACGCTTCAGGAAATTGTATTGATCAATGGTTTGGCGGAGGCCTAGACCTAACCCCATACTATCTTTTTGAAGAAGATGCGAAACATTTTCATTTACAATGTAAAAAGGCTTGTGATCGCCATAATCCAAATTTTTACCCAGACTTTAAAGACAAATGTGATACTTATTTTCACAATGCACATCGAGAAGAAGCCAGAGGGATTGGCGGGTTGTTTTTTGATTATCTAAAAGCGAATGAAGAATATAGTATTCAAGACCGATATGACTTCACAACCGAAGTAGGGAACTCCTTTATTGAGGCTTACATTCCTATTTTAGAAAAACGGAAGTCCATGAAATACACTCCCGAACAGCGGACTTGGCAAGAAATTAGAAGAGGTCGTTATGTTGAGTTTAATTTAATCCACGACAAAGGAACACTCTTTGGTTTAAAAACCAATGGTCGTATAGAAAGTATCTTAATGAGTCTTCCTCCAGCAGTTCAATGGCACTACAATTATCACCCTGAAGAAGGGAGTGAGGAATCCAAATTGATCGATGTTTTAAAAAAACCCAAAGCTTGGTTGTAAAATATATGATGGGATCTTTTAACAATTTGTATCTTAAAACCTCAAAATAACCTATTCTATGAATACCCTTTCCATCTTATTTGTCCTCCCACTACTTATTATATTTTCATATTTGTTTGACGCCTTTGCTCGAAAAACAAAATTTCCTGCCGTCATTCTACTCATGATTACAGGTATTATTGTAAGAGCAATAACCAATGCCTACGGCTATAATGAATTTGGTTTTCTGGACAATCTAATCCCTGTTTTAGGTACGATTGGATTGATTCTAATTGTCCTTGAAGGAGCGGTAGAATTAGAAATCAGTAGAGAAAAACTCCCTTTAATTTTAAAAGGTTTCTTAGCAGCCCTTTTTATTCTTGTTGCAAATATTTGGGCCTTAAAATGGATCTTTAATTTCCTTTTTCAAATGGAAACCAACGAAGCTATTTTATATGCCATCCCACTATCCATAATTAGTAGCGCAGTTGCTATCCCTTCAGCTGCAATTCTGATAAGTAAAGAAAGAGAGTTTGTAATTTATGAATCCACATTTTCAGATATTTTGGGAATCATGATTTTCAATTATGCCATTCGACAATTTGAATCCAATCAACCATTAATTGGAGCAAGCCCCTTGGTTTCGTTAGGACTTCAAATCTTGGGGGTTATCGTTATATCACTAGCCATCACTTATGTGCTCTTCCGGCTTTTACAACAAATTCATCATCATGTAAAATTCTTTTTAATCCTGGCTTTACTCATTTTAGTATATGCTTTTGGTAAACTATTTCATCTACCCGCTCTTGTAACCATCTTTATCTTTGGGATTTTCTTGAGTAATGTTAAAAGTTTACTCCCTCAGTTTTTACTTAAATATTTGGATATTGAACAGACAGAAAAAGGCTTTCACGAATTTCATATTCTAACTGCAGAATCCACCTTTATTGTACGTACTTTCTTTTTCTTGTTTTTTGGGTTTTCTATCCAAATTTTAGATTTTGATAGCTTCTCTCCAGTAATCTACGGTTTAATTATTTTTCTGGTTATGCTTATTTTGAGGTATGTTTACTTAAGCGTGACCTCTTTTAAACTAAAACCCAGTTCGCTGGTTTATATGTCTCCTCGCGGATTAATTAGCATCCTTCTTTTCATCCAACTTAAAGATGTTTCTTTTATCAATACTGAAACAAGTCCGATTGACGAACGGGTTCTTTTAATCGTTATTTTAAGTTCGATGTTTATTATGCTTTTAGGAACGTTAAAGAAAAGTACTCCCAATGAAACGGTACTTTCTCCAGAGGAGGAAATAAAAAATGAACTTGAAAACGTTCCCGTTGAAACCCATACAATTCCAGAAAGCTACTCCGAAATTGACAACGAAACCCTAAGCGAAAACGAAACTGATAATCCTTAAAACAAAGAATCATGTATCCCATTCAGCGTAATAGAAGACTTCGAAGTTCTGCAACTCTTAGAGCACTAGTTCAGGAAAACCGCCTGAGTCCAAGTGACTTTATCGTTCCCTTATTTGTGATCGAAGGGACCCAAAAAAAGGAACCCATCCCCTCTATGCCTGGCTACTATCGATTGTCCTCAGACTTCATTGTTGAAAAAGTAAAATCGCTTTGGCAATTAGGCTTAAAAGCCGTTTTGCTTTTCGTAAAAGTACCCGACCATTTAAAAGACAATCAAAGTACTGAGGCTTTAAATCCAGATGGATTGATGCAACGATCCATACAAGCGGTGAAAAATGCTGTCCCTGAAATGGTCGTTATGACTGATGTTGCTCTTGATCCTTATTCTTCTTTTGGTCATGACGGGGTTGTTAAGGAAGGTAAAATAATCAATGATGCTACCGTTGAAATTCTCGCCTCAATGGCACTCTCTCATGCACAAGCTGGAGCCGATGTTATTGCGCCCAGTGACATGATGGATGGACGGGTTTTAAGCATACGAAAACGCCTGGAACAGGAGCATTTCCATGATACGATCATCATGAGTTATAGCGCTAAATTTGCTTCTTCATTTTATGGCCCTTTTCGAGATGCTTTAGATTCTGCACCCGGTTTTGGTGATAAAAAAACCTATCAAATGGACTTTGCTAACCGTAACGAAGCCGTTATCGAAACGCAAAGAGATATTGAGGAAGGCGCCGACATTGTCATGGTTAAACCCGGTTTAGCTTATTTAGATATTATCCGGGACATTAGAGAATCTGTGGCTGTACCCATTGCAGCATATCAAGTGAGTGGAGAATATGCAATGTTAAAAGCCGCTGCCGAAAAAGGATGGCTAGATCACGATACTACTATGATGGAACAATTATTTAGTTTTAAAAGAGCGGGAGCTTCCCTGA
>JAURBX010000001.1 GCA_030828745.1 Flavobacteriaceae bacterium
CAAAAGCACCGTGGGTTGAAGTGTGAGAATCTCCACAAACGATTGTAGCTCCAGGTTGGGTAATTCCGTATTCTGGTCCTACCACGTGTACAATACCGTTTTTCTTATGACCCAACCCCCAATAGGAAATACCATGTGCATTGGCATTTTCTTCTAGAGCTTTTAATTGATTTCGTGATAAGGGATCAGCAACGGGAAGGTGTTGGTTTAAGGTAAGAGTATTGTGATCGGCGGTAGCAAACGTACGCTCAGGATACAATACAGGTAATGCTCTGTTTTTTAATCCAAGGAAAGCAACAGGACTTGTTACCTCATGGATCATGTGACGATCAATGAAAAGTACATCAGGGCCCTTGTCGATACTGTGAACAACATGGGAATCCCAAACTTTATCAAATAGGGTTTGTTTCATTTAAGTGAAATTCAAATTAAATATTACTTGCTTTGATGATTTTTGGTAAATCATCATCATTTATTTCTTTCTTTTTATCGGCCTCAATCAAAAACTGAGTGTAAACTTTATCAAGTGCCAATTTGTCTAATTCATACCCAATATTTTTGGCGCGGTAGGCTAATGCAGCTCTTCCACTCCTTGCGGTAAGTATAATAGACGATTCTGTGACTCCAACCTCTTTAGGGTCTATAATTTCATACGTTTCACGTTTTTTGATCACACCATCTTGGTGAATTCCAGAGGAATGGGCAAAAGCATTGGCTCCGACAATGGCCTTGTTAGGCTGAACGGGCATGGCCATACTATCTGAGACTAATTGGCTTAGGCCAAATAGCATTTGTGATTTGATCCGTGTGTCTAGATTCAGAGTAGGGTGTTGTCTTAAAATCATGACAACTTCTTCTAAAGAAGTGTTTCCCGCTCGTTCGCCTATTCCGTTGATGGTACATTCAATCTGACGGGCACCATATTGCACACCTGCAATAGAGTTGGCAGTAGCCAATCCAAGGTCGTTGTGGCAATGACATGAAAGACGTGCTTTGTGAATGCCTTTTACATTTTCTTTCAAATACTTCATTTTGGCGCCATACTCCTCAGGTAAACAATAGCCAGTGGTATCGGGAATATTTAAAACGGTTGCTCCAGCTTTAACAACGGCTTCGCAGACTTGAGCTAAAAATTCATTATCCGTTCGTCCTGCATCTTCTGCATAAAACTCCACATCTTCTACATAGCTTTTGGCATGACGAACAGCAGCCACAGCACGCTCTATAATTTGATCCGGAGTTGCATTAAATTTATACCGCATATGACTTTCTGAAGTTCCAATTCCCGTGTGAATACGAGATCGTTTAGCATACTTAAGGGCTTCAGCTGCAACGTCAATATCTTTTTTTACTGCCCGGGTTAAACCACACACACGAGCGTTTTTCATTAATTTGGAAATATCTTCCACCGCTTTAAAATCCCCTGGACTTGAAATAGGAAATCCTGCCTCCAAAACATCTACTCCCAGGAAGTCTAATTGCTCAGCAATGATTAACTTTGTTTTGGAGTCTAGTTTACAGCCTGGGACTTGCTCCCCGTCTCGTAAAGTAGTGTCAAAAATTTCAACATATTCCATAGGGAAAACGAATAAATATCTAATTAATGTACTAAATTACATTTTAAGGTATAAGTAAGATAAAATCCCTATTTTTGTATTACAACATCCTACAAGTGAAACAACAACTTAAAGTACTAACAATTAACAGTTTGCATAAAAAAATTTACAATGACAAATGAGCAGAAAGATAATTTATTTGTACTTGTAAAATCACTTACAAAGTCTGAAAAAAGACAATTTAGATTGTATGTGGGACGGATGGGCTCCAATCAAGACTCTAAATTCCTCAATCTTTTCCAACAATTAGATCGGATGAGTCGCTACGATGAAAAGGTGATTTTGGCCAAAGGGATTGTTACTAAACAACAATTATCCAATTTAAAAGCACATTTGTACAAGCAGATTTTAATCAGTTTGCGGATGAATCCAGTACATAAAAACATCCGAATCTCGATTCGAGAACAATTGGATTTTGCGACCATACTCTACCAAAAAGGATTGTACAAACAAAGCCTAAAAGTACTGGAAAAGGCAAAGTTAATGGCGTTGAAGAATGAAGAAAAGTACAGTGCTTATGATATCGTTGAATTAGAAAAAGTTATTGAATCCCAATACATTACGCGTAGTTTAAGCAATCGAACTGAAACCCTTATTTCAGAGTCGAATTTATTGCGAACTCAGAATGATTTAGCCACTCAATTATCTAATTTATCCCTTCAATTGTATGAACGTTTGATCAAAGCGGGCTATGCCAAAAGCGATCAGGAATTTCGAGAAATCACCCAATTTTTTTATGAGAATTTGCCTAAACTGGATTATGACACTTTGGGTTTCCGAGAAAAACTGTGGTACTACAAGGCCCATGTCTGGTATAGTTTTTTGACGCATGACTTTTTATCCACTTATCGTTATGCAGCAAAATGGGTGGAGATGTTTGAGGAAAATCCAAGCATGATTGCAATTCATCCAGTTTTTTATTTAAAAGGGAATAATTATTTGATGGAAAGTTTGGCACTGATCAAGTATCCTTCCAAATTTAAGGTAACGTTGCAACAAATGATTCAAAGAACATCGCATGAGGATTTTCCCGTTAACGATAACCTTAAGGTACTTGATTTTCTATTCTATTTCAGTAACAAACTAAACCTGCATTTTTTAGAGGGAAGTTTTGAAGAAGGGGTCACAGTAATACCAGAAATTAAAAAAGGGATTAAAGAGTTCACGAATCAGATCGATCCGCATCATATCATGATGTTTTATTACAAAATTGCCTGTGTTTATTTTGGAGCTGCTGATTATGAAAACTGTATCGTATATCTGGATAAAATCATCAGTAATAAACGATTGAAAATGCGAGAAGATTTGCTTTGTTTTTCAAGAGTACTCAACATTTTTGCTCACTATGAAGCCGGTTTTGATTACCATTTAGAAACACATTTACGAGAGACCTACAAGTTCTTGATTAAAATGAACGATTTGCATGCAGTGCAAAAAGCCATGATCCGTTTTGTTAAAAATTTAGGCGACATTTATCCTCATGAAATAAAAACTGCATTTCAGGAACTCTATACTGAGCTAAAACAATATGAAAACGATCCTTATGAACGGAGGTCTTTCTTGTATTTAGATATCCTTTCTTGGTTGGAAAGTAAAATCAAAAATGTGCCAATTGCTAAGATTATACAGCAAAAAGCAACCCAACTCAATCGGAAAGAACGGCCTTCCATATCCCCATACTCTGAGGGTTAGCAACAAAGCTTATTGTTTCTTTCGTTGTGGGGTGTTCAATTTGTAGTTTCCTAGCATGAAGACTTATGCTACCGTCTTTATTGCTTCGATTTGCACCGTATTTTAGATCCCCTTGAATTGGAAATCCTAATGCGCTCAGTTGTGCTCTTATTTGATGATGGCGTCCCGTTTCTAAAGAAACTTCTAACAAACAATAATGCTCAAATTCTTGAACTCTTTTGTAGCTCAGTTTAGCAATTTTGCTGTTGGGGACTTCGTTTTTGTGTGCTTTTGATTTATTTTGTTTTTGGTTTCGAGTCATCCAATGAGTCAATGTGCCTTCTTGATTGGGAAAGGTTTTATCCACCATAGCCCAATAGGTTTTTTTGGGAATTCGCTTTTCAAATTGTGCATTGAGACGTGCCAAGGCTTTTGATGTTTTTGTAAAAACAACTACCCCACTGGTTGGTCGGTCAATTCGATGTACAATTCCTAAGTAGACTTCTCCAGGTTTGTTGTATTTCTCTTTTATGTAAGTTTTTAAGTGATCGGCTAGGGTAGGGTCACCCGTTTTATCACCTTGTACAAGTTCTTTCGCTTCTTTATTGACAATGAGCAAGTGATTATCCTCAAAAAGAATACGTTTATGGACCTCCATTGACCTTAGTATTGTTCTTTGTCGTTAGGAAAATCACCCTTTTTCACGTCAGAAGTATAAGATTGAACCGCTTGACTGATGCTCGTATTCAGGTCTAAATATCGACGTAAAAAACGAGGACTAAATTCTTTGCTCATTCCAAGCATATCATGGAGCACTAAAACCTGTCCATCCACTTGATTTCCTGCGCCAATTCCAATGACTGGGATTGATATTTCTTGTGCAACCTTCCCGGCAAGGGCTGCAGGAATTTTTTCTAAGACGACCCCAAAACAGCCAATTTGTTCTAACATTTGAGCGTCTGTAATAAGTTGTTTGGCCTCTTCTTCTTCTCGGGCACGGACAGTATAGGTGCCAAATTTGTAAATGGATTGCGGAGTCAAACCTAAATGCCCCATCACAGGGATTCCTGCTTTCAAAATACGTTCTATGGACTCTTTAACTTCTTTACCCCCTTCAAGTTTTACAGCATGGGCTCCTGATTCTTTCATGATACGAATGGCAGAACGAAGGGCTTCTTTAGAATCGGCTTGATAAGTACCGAAAGGCAAATCAACCACAACAAGGGCACGTTCTACTGCTCGAACCACACTACTGGCATGATAAATCATTTGATCTAAAGTAATGGGTAGAGTTGTTTCATGACCCGCCATAACATTGGAGGCAGAGTCCCCAACTAAAATGATGTCGATTCCCGCTTGATCCACAATACCCGCAAGGGTATAATCATAGGCAGTAAGCATGGCAATCTTTTCACCATTGGCTTTCATTTCCGTAAGACTCTTTGTGGTTATACGCGTGTAGTTTTTTTTCGCTGACGACATGAATACTTTTTTTCAAAAATAGTATTTCTTTTTTTACCCACTTTGAACTTTTTGAAATAGTCTACTTTCCTAAGCTATAGCTTAAAACTGTCAAGCTGTCAGTTATTGTATTGTGGCATAATGCTTGACATAACATTATATAAATATTAACAAACTATCATGAGTAAAATTATTGGAATTGATTTAGGAACCACTAACTCTTGTGTTTCCGTAATGGAAGGAAATGAGCCAGTTGTAATCCCCAATGCAGAGGGAAAACGAACGACTCCATCGGTTATCGCTTTTGTTGAAGGAGGCGAAATCAAAGTAGGTGATCCAGCAAAAAGACAAGCGGTCACTAACCCTACCAAAACAATCGCTTCGATTAAGCGTTTTATGGGAAATAAATTTTCCGAATCGAATAAAGAAATAAAAAATGTAGCCTATAAAGTGGTGAAAGGAGATAATGACACTCCCCGAGTTGACATTGATGGCAGATTATATACGCCTCAAGAATTGTCAGCGATGACGCTTCAAAAAATGAAGAAAACAGCTGAAGATTACTTGGGTCAAGATGTCTCTGAAGCGGTAATAACAGTCCCTGCATACTTTAATGACGCTCAACGTCAAGCAACAAAAGAAGCCGGTGAAATCGCTGGTCTTAAAGTACAACGTATTATCAATGAACCTACTGCTGCTGCGTTGGCTTACGGTATGGACAAAGGTGGTTCTGATAAGAAAATCGCAGTTTATGACCTTGGAGGAGGTACTTTTGATATTTCCATCCTAGAATTAGGAGATGGAGTATTTGAAGTTCTTTCTACAAATGGAGATACCCACCTAGGTGGAGATGATTTTGATCAAGTAATCATTGACTTTTTAGCAGAAAAATTCTTGAAAGATGAGTCTATTGATTTACGTAAAGACCCGATGGCGTTACAGCGTTTGAAAGAAGCTGCAGAAAAAGCTAAAATTGAATTATCTTCTTCTACACAAACTGAGATCAACTTGCCTTACGTTACAGCAACCGACTCAGGACCTAAACACTTGGTTACTTCATTAACCCGTGCAAGCTTTGAGCAATTAGCAGATGATTTAGTTAAGCGTTCAATGACTCCTGTTAAAAAGGCTTTAGATGATGCAGGACTTTCTACTTCAGAAATTGATGAAATTATATTGGTAGGAGGATCAACACGTATTCCTATCATTCAGGAAGAAGCGGAGAAATTCTTTGGTAAAAAACCATCCAAAGGAGTCAATCCGGATGAGGTTGTAGCTGTAGGAGCTGCCATTCAAGGAGGAGTATTGACAGGAGATGTTAAGGACGTTCTTTTATTAGATGTTACCCCTCTTTCATTAGGTATTGAAACTATGGGAGGAGTAATGACAAAATTGATTGAGTCTAACACGACGATCCCAACGAAAAAGTCACAAGTCTTTTCTACAGCGGCAGACAATCAGCCTTCTGTTGAAATTCATGTATTGCAAGGGGAGCGTTCCATGGCTGGGGATAACAATACGATTGGTCGTTTTCATTTAGACGGACTTCCACCCGCACAACGTGGAACCCCTCAAATTGAAGTCACTTTTGATATTGATGCCAACGGAATTATCAAAGTAAGCGCACAAGACAAAGCAACTGGAAAATCGCAAGACATTCGTATCGAAGCTTCTTCTGGATTAACTGAGGAAGAAATTGAGAAAATGCGAAAGGAAGCAGAAGCCAATGCAGACGCTGATAAAAAAGCGAAAGAAGAAGTTGATAAATTAAATAGTGCAGATCAAATGATTTTCCAAACGGAAAAGCAGTTGAAGGAATTTGGAGATAAACTCTCTGAAGATAAAAAAGCACCGATTGAAGCTGCTTTTGAAGAATTGAAAACAGCACATGCTGCAAAAGATTTAGAGGCAATAGATAAAGCTTTAGAGACCATTAATGAAGCCTGGAAAAATGCTTCTGAAGAGATGTATAAAGCCCAAGCCGAGGCCGGAGGGGACACAGCACAACCAGAAGGTGAAGCACCAAGTCCTGATGCAGCTTCTGGCGGAGATGACGTCCAAGATGTTGACTTTGAAGAGGTTAAATAAGATTAAACTTTAAATGTAAAAAGAAACCTTCTGTGAATAGTCACAGAGGGTTTTCTTATTTTAGCAAAAAAGGGAATGATGGATAAAAATAAGATTTTGGAAATGAGCAATGCAATCTGCAAAGACACGCTCATGGAAACTTTAGAAATTGATTTTATAGATGTAGGAGAGGATTTTTTAATTGCAAGGATGCCTGTTACCAAAAAAGTGCATCAACCCGACGGAGTTTTACATGGGGGAGCAACAGCGGCTCTGGCAGAAAGTGTAGGAAGTGCAGCAGTTTTCATACTCAATAGTGACCCTAATATTAGTGTACGCGGAATAGAAATTACTGCCAATCATGTTAAAAGTGTTTCTTCAGGCTATGTATATGCCAATGCAAAAGTGATTCATAAAGGAAGAACGATACAATTGTGGGAAATAAAAGTCACCGATGAGGAGCAACAATTGATATCCTTTTGTAAACTAACAACCTATTCACGCCCACAATAAATATGCGATCCACAGCACTTGAAAAGCGACTTGAAGCCTTATGGAAAAACCAGTTGCCCTTTGTTGTATTTCGATTGCCTGAATCTCAAAAAGTGAGTGTTTTTTTTCAAGATGATAACCGGCTTCATACCACTTCAGACTTTACTGAATCTGGGTTTGTAATGACCCCTTTTGTAAATTCAGAAGATTGTCCCTTTATACCTGATTCAAAGACAGAGCATTTTACAAAACCGAGCACACAACTTTTTAATACCAAACCAATTGTTTTTCCAGATAGCGAGCAAAGTAAACAAGAGTTTTTGAAGCTGGTGCAAACAGCAAAAGAAGAAATTGCACAGGGCAAGCTAGAAAAGGTTGTTCTTTCCCGTTTTCTTGATTTGCATTCAGAAAAAAAACCGCAAAAAATTTTCTTAGCTCTAGAAAATAAGTACACCAATGCTCTGACCTATTTGTGGCACCATCCTCTTGTAGGTAGTTGGCTTGGTGCAACTCCAGAACAGTTTGTAGAAGTCACGCCATTAAAAACACATACCATGGCATTGGCAGGAACCCAAGTTTACAATCCGAGTAAGTTGCCCCTATGGTCAAAAAAAGAGAAGGAGGAACAAGGGCTGGTTACACAACAAGTTCTTTTGGATTTGAAAACGGTCTTTAATGAAGATGAAATTGAATACAGCGAACCAACACACAAAAGAGCGGGAAATCTGGTTCATCTTTGTACTCATTTCTCCTTGCCAAAATTAAAAACAAGTTTAAAAAATTTGACTGAGGTATTGCACCCAACACCAGCTGTTGGTGGAGTTCCCAAAAAAGAAGCTAAAAACTTCATTCTAAGTAATGAGGGGTATAATCGTTCGTTTTATACAGGTTTTTTGGGACCAATAACTACCAAAAAAACAAGTCTTTTCGTCAATCTCAGATGTGCAGCGTGGAAACCAGATAGGATTCGATTGTATGTAGGTGCAGGTATCACTTCGTCAAGTGACTCAGAGCAAGAGTGGTTGGAAACTCAAAGAAAAGCAGAAACTTTAGCACAAATAGTATAAACTCGTTTTTGTGTTTTCTGAAGTGCCTTTGGTTTTGTACTTTTGTTGTAAATGAAGTAGATTTTGCTGAATGAATAAATACCCTTCGATTCCCCTTGCCCAAACCGTTGTTCGCCTCTGCGCACACTATAAAATCGAGCGGGTTGTTATTTGTGCAGGCTCTAGAAATGCTCCCCTAACCAATGGATTTGTCTCTAATTCCTTTTTTAAAACCTTCAGTGTTGTGGATGAAAGAGCGGCTGCTTTTTTTGCTTTGGGTATGGCGCAACAATCAAGTCAACCGGTTGCATTGGTATGTACATCGGGTTCAGCCTTATTAAATTTTTACCCCGCAATAGCTGAGGCGTATTATAGTGATATTCCCTTAATTATTTTATCTGCAGACCGTATGCCACACCGAATTGATATAGGTGATGGACAAACCATTAGACAAACGGGAGTTTTTGAACCGCATCTTGAGGCTGCTGCGATTTTGAAACCGGATGTAAGTCATGCGACTCAAACTCTGTTGCAAAATCCCATGCAAAAACTGATTCCTTTCGATGCAGATCAAGCAATGATTAGTACAACGCAGGCTGCTGTTCAAACTCATAATACCCATGAAATTTCTAGAGTTTTAGGTCTTTCAATAAAGAGAAAGGGGCCTGTTCATTTAAACATTCCATTGGAAGAACCTTTGTACGGAATGACTGAGGAAGTAATCCCTTTTGAAGAACTAGCCCATAAAGACGCTGAGGTTACACTTATTTCATCAGACTTGGAAGGGATTAAAAAACATTGGAATGAATCCAAAAAAAAATGGGTGATCATGGGCGTTTTACCTCCAGATTCAATCGAAAGAGAATACATCTCACTGCTATGTAATGATCCTTCAGTTATAGTTTTTACCGAAACTACTTCTAATGTCTGGCATTCAAAAGCCATTCATTCCATCGATACTCTGATGGCTTCTTTGGAGTTATCAGATATAAATGATAAAGAAAGCATAGGTCCTGAAATTCTGCTAACTTTTGGCGGAATGGTTATTTCAAAAAAGATAAAATCTTTTTTGAGAATTCATGCTCCAAAGCATCATTGGCATGTAAATGAGAAAAAGGCTTACAATACATATTATCGACTGGATCAGCATTTTATTCAAAGTCCAAACTCTTTTATTAGTAAATTATATAGCAAGGGTGTTGAATTCTTAGAAAATGATTATCACCACTCGGTTTTTTCTTTATTTGAAAATTTTAAAGCGTATGGAAAATCATATTTAAAAAAACTTCCTTTTTCAGATTTAGATGTATTTCATCGAATAGCAAACCTGCTGCCTAATGGAATGCATTTACAAATAGCCAATAGTTCCTCCATTCGGTATGTGCAACTCATGGATTGGCCTGAAACGACCACATTTTTCTGTAATCGAGGTACGAGTGGAATTGACGGTAGTACAGCCACGGCTGTAGGTGCAGCACAATTAAGTAATAAACCAACTATTTTAATCACTGGGGATCTCAGTTTTTTTTATGATGTTAATGGATTATGGAATGATTACATTCCCATGAATTTTAAAGTAATTTTAATTAACAATCAAGGAGGAGGTATTTTTAGAATTTTACCCGGCGAAAAGGACAGCCCTTCCTATGATCGTTATTTTGAAACGATACATAAACGGGAGGCTAAATATGTAGCAAAAACGTTTGGGTTTAAATACCAAAAGGTATCCTCACAATGGCAGTTAAATCGAAAATTGTCTCGTTTTTTTAAAGCTAAAGACGGTCCAAGAATATTAGAGATACAAACTCCAAGAAAAGCAAACGATAAGGTTTTATTGGATTATTTTAAAGCAATGGCATCAAATAGTATATTTACCTAAAAAAGAAATGAACATGAGAACATGGAAATCTTTAGCAACTTACAGCGATATTCTTTTTGAATTTTGTGATGGGGTTGCAAAAATTACGATAAATAGACCCGAAGTGTATAATGCTTTTCGTCCAGAGACCAATATTCAAATGCTTGAAGCTATCGAAGTATGTCGAGAAGATAATGATATTGATGTCGTTGTTTTTACGGGTATTGGAGATAAAGCTTTTTGTAGCGGGGGGGACCAAAACGTCAAAGGAGTAGGCGGCTATGTTGGTGAAGATGGTGTGCCTCGTTTGAATGTATTGGATCTACATAAACGCATCAGAGAATTGCCTAAACCTGTAATTGCGATGGTAAATGGTTACGCCATTGGTGGCGGTCATGTTTTACATGTAGTCTGCGATTTAACCATAGCGAGTGACAATGCAATTTTTGGTCAAACGGGTCCTAAGGTTGGAAGTTTTGACGGAGGCTTTGGATCTTCTTACTTGGCTCGCCATGTAGGACAAAAGAAAGCGCGTGAAATTTGGTTTTTATGTCAGCAGTATTCTGCACAGGAAGCCTTTGAAATGGGCATGGTCAATAAAGTCGTTCCGCTAGATCAATTAGAAGATACCGTAATGGAATGGTGTGGCATTATGCAACAAAGAAGTCCTTTGGCATTGCGAATGATCAAACGATCACTAAACGCAGAATTAGATGGACAACACGGACTAATGCAGTTAGCAGGAGATGCTACCTTAATGTATTATTTGATGGAGGAAGCGCAAGAAGGAAAAAAAGCCTTTTTAGAAAAGCGGGCACCTAATTTCAAAAAATATCCCAAATTCCCATAATTAAATTATGCAACAAATTAAAGTTTGGTTAAGTGCAGCTCGCTTAAGAACACTTCCCTTATCCATCTCTGGAATTTTAGTAGGAAATGCCCTATGCTTAAATCAGCCCAGCTTTTCGTGGATTTTGTTTGTGTTAATGCTGTTAACAGCAATTTCTTTTCAAATCATTTCCAATTTTGCAAATGACTATGGAGATGGGGTGAAAGGAACGGATAATGAAAATAGGATTGGACCCAAACGAGTTCTTCAGCAAGGTCTTTTAAGCAAAGAAGTATTGAAAAACGGGATCATTGTGATGTCGGCAATAGCTCTTGTTTTAGCGTGTACCCTAATTTTTTTAGCATTTGGAAGTCAATCTTGGATCTACATAGTTGTGTTTTTTGCATTAAGTATTTTTAGTGTTTGGGCTGCTATATCCTATACAATAGGAGATAAAGCCTACGGCTACCGTGGCATGGGTGATCTTTTTGTCTTACTTTTTTTTGGTGGAGTCAGTGTCTTAGGATCTTATTTTGTTCAATTAAAAACACTATCTCTGCCTGTTTTTCTTTTGGCGCTGGCTATTGGACTTTTTTCTGTGTGTGTTTTAAATTTAAACAACATGAGAGATCGTGCAAATGACGCTGCGGTGGGAAAGAGAACTTTGGTAGTAATCTTGGGTTCAAAAGGTGCGAAACGATACCATCTTATTTTAATGGGTATAGCCATATTATTGATAGGAAGAGTTTTTCTTTTGGAATCGTATACTTTGTTTTGGATTCCATTTATCGCCTTGATTCCCTTGATTTTTCATTTAAGAATAGTAATAAAAAATTCAGATCCTAAACAGTTAGATCCCGAATTAAAAAAAGTAGCGCTCTCTACTTTTCTATTGTCTTTACTCATTTTTATCACACTTTTTATCGGATGATGCAGGCTAAATTTGTCAAGCACATCTTAACGTTTAAGCATCCTAGTGGTACTTCAAGGGGAATATTAACGACCAAGGACAGTTGGTTTCTAATTTTGACAGATCAAGGGAAACGAGGGATTGGAGAATGTAGTATCTTGAGGGGATTAAGTCATGATGATCGTCCGGATTTTGAGGATACCCTTAAAGAATTTTGTGTCCAAATAAACAGAGGTCAGCCTCTCATGGATTTAACGCAATGGCCAGCGATTAAAATAGGTTATGAGACAGCACTTTTATCCTTAAAAGCTTCAAACCCCTATGAATTATTTCCCTCACTTTTCTCACAAGGAAAAAAGGCTATTCCCATCAATGGTTTGGTGTGGATGGGCTCTTTTGATTTTATGAAAGAACAAATTGATAGCCTGTTAGCGCGTGATTTTGATTGTATTAAAATAAAAATTGGTGCTATTGATTTTGATGAAGAATTACGCTTAATATCCCAACTCAGAAGCCGATATGATGAAAATACAATTACGATTAGAGTAGATGCCAATGGGGCTTTTGCACCTGAGGATGCCTTAAATAAACTAAATCAATTAAGCGCTTTTCAAATTCATTCTATTGAGCAACCTATTGCAGTAAATCAATGGGAATTAATGTCATCTTTGTGTCAAAAAAGTCCAATTCCTATTGCCTTGGATGAGGAGTTAATTGGCGTTTTTGATTCAGAAACTCAATCGAAATTGCTCTCTCAAATCCAACCCCAATACGTCATTTTTAAGCCTAGTTTATTAGGAGGTTTTTCTAACACTCAGCAATGGATCAACTTGGCTCAACAACATGATGTTGATTGGTGGGTAACGAGTGCATTGGAGAGTAATATTGGACTGAATGCCATTGCGCAATGGACATATACTCAAAATTTAACACTTCCTCAAGGCTTAGGAACGGGCTCCTTATTTGTAAACAATATTGATTCCTCTTTGGTTATCAAAAAGGGTTGTTTGTGGAATGATAATTCTATACCTTGGAAAGAAATTTTTTAGACTATGTTTTTAGAACAAGTTGACTTCAGTAAGAATCCTTTTTGGAAGTACCTTCTCGGTTCTTTTGTCATTATTATTTTTAGTGTTATTGGTCAATTACCTCTAACCTATGCGGTCATTGAAGCGGGTCCCGTTACATCGAGTTCAGACCCGATGGAGATGCTGCGGTATTTAGATAAAAACCTTCAATTATTTTTATTGTTAATTCCCTTTGCTGTAGGATTTTTAGGATTTTGGCTCGTCATCAAAAAACTTAATGAGCGGACTTTGTTGAGTGTCACCACAAGCCGACCAAAAATGGACTGGTCTCGAGTGTTTTATGCTTTTTTACTGTGGGGTTCTGCTAGTGTGCTTTTGATCATCAGCGATTACTTTATTTCACCCGATTCCTATGAATGGAATTTTAATATTCAATCCTTTGCAATACTTTTTATCATTGCAATTGCCTTAATTCCTATTCAAACGAGCTTAGAGGAATATATTTTTAGGGGTTATTTGATGCAGGGTTTTGCTGGGATTTTCAAAAACCGTTGGGTACCCTTGGTAATGACTTCGATCATTTTTGGTTGCCTTCATTTATTCAATCCAGAGGTTGAAAAACTAGGGTATGGCATCTTAGTTTATTATATCGGAACAGGTCTTTTTTTAGGAATATTAACATTAATGGATGATGGGATCGAATTGGCTCTGGGATTCCATGCCGCCAATAATTTGTTTACCGCTTTATTGGTTACTTCTTCCTGGACAGCCTTTCAAACAGAGTCTATTTTAATTGATATTTCTGAACCTTCTTTGGGCTTTGAGTTGGTTTTATCCTTTGTTGTACTCTATCCCACTTTTCTGTTTCTTGTAAGTAAAAAATATGGATGGACACAATGGAAATCCAAACTAACTTCAAAAATTTAAACATGCAAACACCTCACTATACAAAAATTCACAATCGTTTTTTACTCAATGGTTTTTATTATAACCATGAGGGATTAAAAGAAGTCGCTTATAGTTTTATAAAAGAAGGGGATTTTTTTGAGCGTTTTATGGGAGATTTTTTAATGGACTGGTTGGATCAATCTGACTCTATATCTATAGAAACTTCAGGCACAACGGCTTCACCCAAGAGAATGTTGTATAAAAAACAAGCCTTAGTCAATAGCGCCATTGCTACCGGAGATTTTTTCGATGTAACTGTGGGAGATAAAGCTTTACATTGCCTTCCTGCTAATTTTATTGCAGGAAAAATGATGCTAATTCGAGCCATGATTTTGGGTTTTTCTTTAGACTTAGTTTCTCCCTCTAAGAATCCTTTTCATAAAAATGAGAAAGTCTATGATTTTGTCGCAATGACACCCATGCAAGCCTTTCATTCTTTATCGAATTTAAACCAAGTTAAAACCTTAATTGTAGGGGGAGCATATGTTTCTGTTGCTCTACAAAATGAGTTAATCAAGCGTAAGGTCAATGCTTTCGAAACTTATGGAATGACGGAAACACTGTCTCATATTGCTGTTCGTTCCATGCAAGATCCTCCCTCAGAATTCACCTGTCTTTCTCATGTATCTATTTCCCAGGATAACAGAAAATGTCTGGTGGTTAATTCTCCTCAGTTGGATGTGACAAATTTGATCACCAATGATGAGGTTGAAATGCTTGATGAAAACCTATTTCGTTTAATAGGAAGAGTAGATTATGTCATCAACTCAGGGGGAGTGAAATTACATCCAGAACAAATTGAACGCAAACTCTCTGAGATTTTATCACTGCACTACTTCATTACTAGCTTACCCGATACTGTTTTGGGACAAAAAGTAGTTTTAGTTTTAGTTGAGAACAATGATTTAGACAGTGCTAATTTGATAAAAAAAATAAAGGAGACAGATACACTAACTCCTTATGAAATCCCCAAAGCAATTGTTTTCTATCCTGAATTTGTTCTTACTCATAGTGGAAAAATAAAGCGTGAAAAAACATTAGCTCAAAAGCCTTTACGTATTTTAGACTTGTAAAATTCCCATATTGAATTTTTCTTCATTAAGAGCGTGATTGGCGATGTCTATACCCATACTGATCCAAGAACGTGTTTCTTGGGGTTGAATGACTGCATCAATCCATAATTGAGACGCAGCGTGAAGGATATCTGTTTTTTCTTCATAGCGTTTTAGAATTTTCTCTCGTAATTTTTTTTCTTTCACTTCGTCAATAGGTGTACCTGATTTTTTGGCTGAAGCTTTTTCAATTTGCAATAATACATTGGCTGCTTGTGATCCACCCATTACAGCAAGTTTGGCTGTTGGCCAGGCTAACATCAAACGAGGGTCATAGGCTTTTCCACACATGGCATAATTTCCAGCCCCAAATGAGTTTCCAGTTACGATAGTGAATTTAGGAACGACAGAATTTGCAACCGCATTCACCATTTTTGCTCCATCTTTTATAATTCCTCCATGTTCAGCTTTACTTCCTACCATGAAACCAGTAACATCTTGAAGGAAAACAAGAGGAATATTTCTCTGGTTACAATTTGCTATAAATCGTGTGGCTTTTGCTGCAGCATCTCCGTAAATAACACCGCCAAATTGCATTTCACCTGTTTTACTTTTTACCACTTTACGTTGGTTAGCAATTATTCCTACTGACCAGCCTTCAATTTTGGCATAGGTGGTAATCAGGGTTTGACCATATTCTTTCTTATATTCATCCATCGAACCATCATCTACAATACGTTCTAGAATATCGAAGGTATCATACGGTTGTGTTCTGGATTTAGGAAGTACATTGTAAAGCGAAAGAGAATCAAATTTGGGCTTTTTCACCTCTGAACGCTGAAAACCAGCATTGGGTTGGCTTCCGGTTTTTTCCATCAAGCTTTTGATTTTTTTGAGTGCTGCTTGATCGTCTTTAACTTTATAATCAGTTACTCCGCTAATTCCGCTGTGGGTATCCGCACCTCCCAGAGATTCGTTATCTATATTTTCGCCTATAGCAGCTTTGACCAAGTAACTTCCCGCAAGAAAAATACTTCCTGTTTTTTCAACAATAATTGCCTCATCCGACATGATGGGTAAATATGCACCCCCTGCAACACAACTTCCCATAATTGCAGCAATTTGAATAATGCCCATACTACTCATTTTGGCATTATTTCTAAAAATGCGTCCAAAATCATCTTTATCAGCGAAAATTTGATCCTGTAGGGGTAGAAAGATTCCTGCGCTATCTACCAAATAGATGATGGGAATCTTATTCTCCATGGCGATTTCTTGTGCACGTAAATTCTTTTTTGCTGTCATAGGAAACCATGCCCCTGCTTTTACTGTAGCATCATTAGCAACAATAACACATCTTTTTTTTGCTACATGTGCAATTACAACTACTACACCCGCAGAAGGACATCCGCCATGCTCTTCGTACATTCTTTCAGCAGCCAAAACGCCTACCTCAAAAACCTCATTGGGCTTGTCAACTAAAAGATTGATTCGTTCTCGTGCTGAAAGCTTCCCTTGCTCGTTTAACTTTTTTAAACGCGTTTTTCCACCCCCCAATTTTATTCTACGAATTCGTTCTTGAAGTTCGGCCCAAGCCATTTTCAATGCATCTTTGTTAATTTCGTCTTCCAGATTCATATTCTTTCTGTATGAGTTACGAAAGTACTAAAAATCTATAGGTAACATTTTAAATTTTTGTTCGATATTTGCTTATTCAGAAAAAATCAAATGAGCTTAAACAAGAATAAAATAATGGGATATGTTGCACTAATAATGGCCATTCTTGGTAGTGCACTAATCTTAATAGGAGTGTTGAAATATCCAGAATATGCTATTGGATTTTCAATTGCTGGAATTGGATTTTATGCCTTAGCATGGGCTTTTAACGCCCTGAGAGGCCGTATATAGTTATGTCAGACGATAAGAAAGTCATTTTTTCAATGACAGGGGTAAGTAAAACTTACACCAATGCAAATCAGCCCGTTTTAAAAAACATTTACCTCAGTTTTTTTTATGGGGCTAAAATTGGGATTTTAGGACTCAATGGTTCCGGAAAATCGACTTTACTTAAAATTATAGCGGGTTTAGATAAGAGTTTTCAGGGCGATGTTGTTTTTTCTCAAGATTATTCCGTGGGTTATTTGGAGCAAGAACCTCAAATGGATGAGGATAAAACGGTTTTAGAGATAGTCAAAGAAGGCGCTGCGGCTACCGTTGCAATATTGGAAGAATACAATAGTATTAACGATCAATTTGGTTTGCCTGAAGTCTATGAGAATGCAGATAAAATGCAGAAACTTATGGATCGTCAAGCGATTTTACAGGATGAAATTGATGCCGCCAATGCGTGGGAATTGGATACGCAATTGGAGATTGCAATGGATGCACTTCGTACTCCCCCTGGGGATCAAAAAATCAGTGTTCTTTCAGGAGGAGAACGCAGACGTGTAGCTTTGTGTAGGTTGTTATTGCAAAAACCCGATGTTTTATTGTTGGATGAACCTACCAACCATTTAGATGCAGAATCTGTTCATTGGTTAGAACATCATTTAGCACAATACCAAGGTACCGTCATTGCTGTAACTCACGACCGTTATTTTTTAGATAATGTAGCGGGTTGGATATTAGAATTGGATCGGGGTGAAGGGATTCCCTGGAAAGGAAATTACTCTTCCTGGTTGGATCAAAAATCCAAACGTCTAGCCCAAGAGCAAAAGCAGGCATCCAAGAGACAGAAAACATTAGAACGGGAATTAGAATGGGTTCGGATGGCTCCAAAAGGACGCCAATCCAAGCAAAAAGCACGTTTATCGAATTACGACAAGTTGATGAGTCAAGATCAGAAACAAGCCGATGAAAAATTAGAGATTTTTATTCCCAACGGTCCTCGTTTGGGAACCAACGTAATCGAGGCTTCTCATGTTGCAAAATCTTTTGGAGATAAATTACTTTATGATGATTTGAATTTTACTTTACCCCAAGCAGGTATCGTTGGAGTCATTGGACCCAATGGAGCTGGAAAGTCAACAGTTTTTAGGATGATCATGGGAGAACAGTCTGCAGATGGCGGAAGTTTTAAAGTAGGGGAGACTGTAAAATTAGCTTATGTAGATCAGTCTCATTCCAATATTAATCCTGAAAAAAGTATATGGCAAAATTTCAGTGACGAACAAGAATTGATCATGTTGGGAGGTCGCCAGGTTAACTCCAGAGCTTTTTTAAGTCGTTTTAATTTTAGTGGTAGCGAACAAAATAAAAAAGTTTCTGCACTTTCTGGAGGTGAACGAAATCGATTGCATTTGGCAATGACCTTAAAAGAAGAGGGGAATGTTCTCCTATTAGATGAACCTACAAATGATTTGGATGTTAACACTCTTCGTGCTTTAGAGGAAGGACTTGAGAACTTTGCAGGTTGTGCCGTAGTCATTTCGCACGACCGTTGGTTCTTAGATCGAATTTGTACTCATATATTGGCATTTGAGGGAGATTCTCAAGTATACTTCTTTGAAGGGTCCTATTCTGATTATGAGGAAAACAAAAAGAAACGTTTAGGTCAAGATTTGATGCCAAAACGTATTCAATATCGCAAGTTAACTCGAAACTAATACAATCTCATTTTAGTCCAGGGCTTGTTCTTATTCCCATTGAAGCGAATTTTTTCTAAAGCCCATTGAGGCAATCAATCCCAAAAGAGGGAATAAGGTGAAGAATGAAAACAATTGTTGGTATTCAATGACAGTTGGGTTTTTTCCTAATATGTATCCTGTAAAGAGTGACATAAAGATATCGGGAGTGAAGCCAATGATAGAAATGATACCAACCAAGGTTCCCGTAAGTTGAATGGGTGTTTTTATTTCTTCTAAAAGAGCAAAGTACAAACCTCTTAAGGAATAGGTTCCCAAGGCTATTAAAATAAAAAGGCAAAAAGAAATTATTAAATAATTTTTTTCTAAGCCCCCGAATCCAATTAAAAAGGAAGCAATTGCCATACTTATAAAGCAAGGTATTATTACTTTTGAAGGGGTAAATCGATCCCCAATCCAACCGATAAGAACTACAGTGATCGGGCGTGTAAACTGAATTAAAACTGCAAAATAGGTAGCGTTTTCAATACTAAAGCCCCAAACATCTTTTGCGTAAATACCAAAAACTCCCGTGAGTTTATACCCACTATAGGCTGATAAAATCAACAAGGAATAAAAGATTATTTTTGGTTTTTTCAATAAGGCAAATGCTAGTTTGTAGTTAAATGGGGTGCTTTTGTTTTTTGAATCTACACGCTGTTTGGGTAGTGTGAACCAAACCAAAAAGCCGATTAGAAGTACGATGGAAGTAATAGTTGTTAAGATATATTGTAACGTATTTTTTTTATCTGTATGGGTTATCTCAACGGCTTCCTCTGGGAAAAAATAGCTCAATATCGCAGCACCCGTTAAGGCAATGCAAGCAGCAAACAGCCCCCTACCCCCATCAAGTAAGCCAAAGGATAAACCTTGGTTATTTTGGTTTCCCCATTGTCTAGTGGCTTTGATTAAGGCAGACCAAAACAAAAAGATGGTAGACACCCCCCAGAGTGCATACAGTATTTTAAAGGCAGCAACTGAGGGTATTGAGACCATTACTATGCCTCCTATACTAGTAAGAAGTAATGAGACGGATAATAACTTTCTTGCCTCCCATTTATCAGCGATAAAGCCTCCGAAAAAATAAGAGAGTAGGGCAGTAAGTCCGTAAAGCGCTTGAGCTTCTCCAATTTCTAAGTCAGAAATCCTAAAGACGTCACGTATAATCGGTTTGAATACACGCATCACTATAAAAGGCAATAAAAAAATAGCTTCCCCTGCAATAATTAAAGCAGCCATGGAAGTGAATTTAGATTTCACTTGATCAATATAGTGTTTTTAAAAAGAAAGTGGAAACACTACTTGATTGTTGACTTATTTTAAGTCTAACTCCATTTTAATATTTCCTCGTGCATATTTAATATCGGGATCAACAGGGACTTCAATAAATCCATATTTACGATACAAATGAATGGAATTTTCTAGAATAGTACTAGAGTATAAGATCAGTTTGTCCCAATGGTGCTGTTCTGCGAAACGAATAACAAATTGAACGATTTTATTTCCGTAGCCTTTTCCACGCTCTTTGGGAGTAATGGCCATTTTACTGAATTCAAAAACACCATTTCCTTTCTTAAGGAAGGCAAAAGTGCCAATGGTTTTTCCCTTTAGGGCTACCATAAAAATAAAACCTCCGGGCTGAATAATCTCTTCTACTGGGTTGGTCAGTACTAATTCGTCATAAGGTTCTACAACAAAAAAAGTTTCCAACCATTCTATATTAAGTGTTTTAAATTCATTTGAATATTGAGATTCAAAAGGAATAAATTGTAATGTATCATTCATTCCCTGTCATTTCATTTGGACGCACCCAAGCGTCAAATTCTTCAGAAGTTAAATAACCTAGAGCCATACTTGCTTCTTTAAGAGTTGTTCCTTCTTTATGCGCTTTATTTGCAATTTCAGCAGCTTTATAGTACCCTATTTTCGTATTTAAAGCAGTAACTAACATTAAGGAATTTTGAACCAGCTCATCAATACGTTTGTGATTAGGTTCAATTCCTTGGGCACAATTTTCAGTAAAACTCACACAGGCGTCCCCTATTAATTGAGCAGATTGTAAACAATTTGCTGCCATGACAGGTTTGAATACATTGAGTTCATAATGTCCTTGAGTTCCGGCTACGGTTATTGCAACATCATTTCCCATTACTTGTGCGCAAACCATGGTTAGGGCTTCACATTGTGTTGGATTTACTTTTCCAGGCATTATAGAACTTCCGGGTTCATTGGCGGGAATTATGAGTTCACCGATTCCAGATCTAGGTCCTGAAGCCATCATTCGAATATCATTTGCAATTTTGTTGAGAGAAACCGCCAATTGTTTCAAGGCACCATGCGTTTCAACAATAGCATCGTGTGCGGCTAGCGCTTCAAATTTATTAGGGGCTGTAATAAAAGGAAGTCCTGTGAATTCAGCGATATACTGAGCTACTTTTTCGGAATATCCTTTTGGAGTATTAATACCGGTTCCAACCGCAGTGCCTCCCAAAGCCATTTCAGACAAATGTTCTAGTGTGTTTTTTAAGGCTTTGATCCCGTGGTCTAATTGGGAAACATAGCCTGAAAACTCCTGACCTAAGGTTAGGGGAGTGGCATCCATTAAATGGGTACGACCTATTTTTACTACGGATTGAAAGTTTTTTGCCTTTTGATCTAGGGTGTCACGTAACTGTGTAATTCCTGGAAGTGTGGTTTCAGCAATTTTTTTATAGACCGCAATATGCATACCCGTAGGGAAGGTGTCATTTGAAGATTGGGATTTATTGACATCGTCATTTGGAGCTAAGGTTTTACCTCCATCTCCAAGTGTATTTCCCGCCAAAACATGGGCTCGGTTGGCAATTACTTCATTGACATTCATATTACTTTGCGTACCCGATCCCGTTTGCCAAATGACTAATGGAAATTGATCTGAGAGTGCACCAGTAAGAATCTCATCACATACTTGTGCAATTTGATCTCTTTTCTCTACGCTAAGCACACCTAAATCGTGGTTCGTGTAAGCAGCAGCTTTCTTCAAAAAGGCAAAGCCATGGATAATTTCAATGGGCATCGAGGCTGGAGCCCCAATTTTAAAATTACTTCTAGAGCGTTCTGTTTGTGGTCCCCAATATACATGCTTAGGTACTTTTACTTCTCCGATAGTGTCTTTTTCGATACGGTATTCCATGGATTCTATTTTGAATTGTAAAAATACTCGATTTAGTAGAAATCGTTTTTATAAGTTTCAATTATTTTGTGAATAAGCTCGATGAAATTTATTGAACGGGGGTGATGTCATTCAAAAAAATATGTATTTTTGTATCTCAAAACAGAAATTATGTTTGAATTTGACCAATACTTAGGTTTTCTTGCTTTTCTTTCCATCTTAACCATTGGATTTTGGTTGATGATTTTCTTGTTAACTTTCGTCATTCCTTACTGGTTGGTAGGAGCGATTATGGAACATTTAAAATATGGAAAGAACAAACAGAAGATTGAGAAAAGAAAATAAAAAAAGGGGCTAAAAGCCTTTTTTTTTGGTTAGAAACCAAATTCATCTCCACCGCCGTTTCCACCATAGTTTTGGTTTCTTCTACGACGATCGTTTTTACGTTCATTAATTTTGTAGGTGAACGTCATAACGTATGAGGGACGTCTCCATTGAAACTCACTGTAATTAATAAAGCTTTCTGTTGTTGTTGTATTTTTATATCGTCTTGAATTTAGGAGGTCACTCGCATTGAAGGAGAGTGTTCCTTTTTTATTGAATATGTTTTTATTTACAGCTCCAGACAATACAAAAAAGCCTTTGGATCTATTTTGCGCCGTAGCATTGGGTCCTCTGTAAAAACCTCTCAATTGAGCGGTCCACCCTTTGGGTAAACGAATGTTTCCATTGATTCTCGCAAACCAACTTATGATTTCAGCATCAAATACTTGATTGTTATAGCTTCCGAGGGTTTCAGAATTAAAAACATTGAAGTTTCCACTCAGGCGTATTTTTTTAGAAGGGGTATATGTCAAAGTGAATTCTGTTCCAATACGGTTATTTTCAGCCAGATTAATCGATGTTGCTCTAAGGGAGGGAATTTCGATTAGTGGATCTTCACTTACTTTGATTAAATCCCCTGTGGCTTCTGTTATACGGGTAATCACCTGTGTCGCTTTTTGGTAGTAAGCTGACCCATTGAATGTTAATTTTTCCCAACGTTTTAAATATCCAAAATCAAAAGTACTGGAATAGGAGGGGTCAAGATCGGGATTTCCCTGTCTGAAAAAGGTAACACTCGACCTTGAAGGGAAGGGGTTTAAAGACCAACTTCTGGGACGTCTTATTCTTCTGCTGAATCCTAATGTAATATTCTCCTCTTCATTAAATTCATAAGATAGGTTTAGGGTTGGAAAAAAGTTTGTGTACTTTTTTTCTTTAAAATCATTTGTTGTTTTTTGATCAATTACAATATGCGTATTTTCCATTCTTAAGCCTAAGAGGTAGGAAAATTTGTTGATCTTTTTACCAAACTGGGTGTACAGCGCATTTACATTTTGTTCAAAAAGTAATACGTTTGAGAGGTCTGTGTCACGGACGAATTGGCTGTTTTCCAATAGTGCAACTTCATAATCATTTTCTTGCGAACTGAAATCGCCCCGATACCCAAATTCAAACTGAGTGTTTTTATCCATTGGCCATACATAATCCAATTGAAATAAATTTCTTGTTTGGGACTCTAAAGTTCCAACGGTTTCATTTGGTGAATCGGTATTGGTGATGTCAGCGAATTCATCTTCTGAGCTTTTTTGCAATTGGATTTCAGCGACCAACTCATGCCCCTCTTCATTAAATTTTTTAGTAAAATTAGCAGTAAGTTGACTTGAATTGTCTTTTTCTACCTCCTCTTGTAAGCGTCCTACAGTCGAAAGGATGTCTCTATTTGCATTGACGTCATTAATTTCTGTATTGGCGTCACTTGTATTGTTGCTGTCGCGAACAAAACCACTGAGGGTAAAAGAGGTATTATCATTAATATAATATTCTACACCTAGGTTGATGAAATAGTTTTTTCGTACTCGATCATAATCTCTAGTTTCATTTGCAAATGTACTGGGTAAATCTGCATTGAAGTATTCGCTATTAAACAATCCCCCACCCAATGATTTTTGATCCCTATAGGTGCTTGTGGTAAAAATATTTACTTTTTTGGTCCTCCAATTTAGAGTTGCTGTACCGCCCAGGTTTTTTGGAAGTCCTGCATTTGCAATAAAAGTTGCATTAAATCCAATTAGTTCCTCTTTCTTAAGAATAATATTTAGAATACCTGCAGTTCCAGAAGCCTCATATCGTGCAGAAGGTGAAGTTACCACTTCAACTTTTTCGATTGATTCGGCAGGGAGTTGTCGTAAAGCCGAAGAACCTGAAAGTCCAACTAATCCAGAAGGTTTTCCATTAATTAAAATACGAACATTGTCATTTCCTCTCAAAGAAATATTTCCTTCAACATCGACTGAAACGGAGGGGATGTTATCCATAACATCGGTAACACTCCCACCGCGAACAGTAATGTCTCTTCCTACATTGTAGACCCTTTTGTCTAATCGTATTTCAACTTCAGTTCGTTCTCCCACGAGTTCGACTTCCTCAAGGGATTCTGAATCGATGTTTAGTTTAAAATCTCCTAAACGAGTCGTTTCTTTGATGACTTGATCCTTAAGAATGATTCTTTCAAAACCGATATATTCAATCGTAATATCATATTTTCCAGGGAAAATTTCAATCTCAAAGTTTCCCTTTATATCTGTTATTCCCCCTTGAATTCGGTCTGGAAATTGATTATTAACTAAGGATATTGTTGCATATTCTAAGGATTCTGTGGTTTCAGAATCAGTAACATTACCTGTAATTTTTATTTTGGAAAATTTTTCGTTATTGGAGGGACGTTGAGCAACTACTGCATTTGAGTAACACATCAGAAGCATCAGAAAGAATAATTTCTTCATATTTTTTAAGTGATGCTACTTTGACAGGATGAAGAAGATAGGGTTTAATTCCCTTTGAGAAATAAAATTAAATTCTCTAGTGGGCGAGCAAGAACTCCTTTATTACCTATAATTACAATAGGTCTTTCAATTAATTTTGGATATTTAACAAGACAATTAAGAATTTCATCTTCATGTAAAGAAGTCCGATTGGGAATATTTTTCCATTCGGATTCATTTTTTCGGAGGACAGCACTGGGTTGAAGTTCTATTTGATTCAAAATCTTTTGAAGTAGTTCTTTTGTAAAGGGAGTTTCAAGATAACGAACTTCTTCACCCTCATGATCTGTTTCTTTGAGAAATTGTAATGCTTCTCTCGATTTCCTACATCTAGGGTTGTGATAAATCGTGTACTTTTCCATGTGCAAAAAAAAACTACCCGAAGGTAGTTTTGAATTTATTTTATCTTGTCGGCGATTGCTTTAAAAGCATCGGGATGATTCATCGCAAGGTCTGCGAGCACCTTTCGGTTGAGCTCAATATTATTAGCTTTGATTTTTCCCATGAATTGGCTGTATGACATTCCGTTGATACGAGCTCCGGCATTAATACGAGTAATCCAGAGGGCTCTGAAGTTTCGCTTGTTAACCTTTCGGTCACGATACGCATACAACATCGCTTTATCCACTGCATTCTTTGCAACGGTCCAAACATTTTTACGACGGCCAAAAAATCCTTTGGCTTGTTTTAAGATTTTTTTTCTACGTGCTCTTGAGGCAACTGAGTTTACTGATCTTGGCATTTTTTAGTTGTTTTTTGAAGGAGGCGGTATTGCTACACTTTTAGAGCCTTTCTTCGGGTTGATAATTAACGTTTAACCTTGTTTGACTTAATTAAGTCTTAGTTGTTGTTTGATGTTTTTCTCATCACTTTCGTGTACTAAACCAGAGTGAGTCAATGCAAGCTTACGCTTTTTAGACTTTTTGGTCAAGATGTGACTTTTGAAAGCATGCTTACGCTTGATTTTACCGCTACCGGTTAATTTAAAACGCTTTTTAGCACTTGATTTTGTTTTCATTTTTGGCATGACGATTCCTTTTTTTATTTTTTCTTGGGAGAAATCAAGATACTCATCTTTTTCCCTTCCAATATTGGCATTTGTTCTACTTTTCCTAATTCTTCCAAATCTTGTGCTAAACGTAACAAAAGAATTTGACCTTGCTCTTTAAACACAATTGAGCGTCCTTTAAAAAAAACAAATGCTTTTAATTTAGCTCCTTCTTTAAGAAACTTTTCAGCATGTTTCTTTTTAAACTCATAATCGTGTTCGTCGGTTTGCGGACCAAAACGAATTTCTTTAAGAATAATCTTACTTGTTTTCGCTTTTAGGGCCTTTTCCCGCTTTTTTTGTTCGTACAGAAACTTTTTATATTCTAAAATCTTACAGACTGGCGGAGAGGCATTTGGCGAAATTTCAACTAAATCCAATTCCAAAGATTCGGCTATGGCAAGTGCTTTGTGAAGAGAATATACTCCTATTTCAACATTGTCACCCACTAATCGAATCTCTTGCGCCGTAATTTTTAGATTAATACGGTGTGGATTTTCTTTGATTACCCTCCCTGGGCGGTTCGTTCTGCGTCTACGTATTGCTATGTCTTCTCTTTTTTAAATTAAACTTCAAAGCTAGCTAGGCTGCTTTTTATTTCTGTATTTATTAAATCTACTACACTTTCTACCGTAAAGCTTCCTAAATCACCTTTAGAGTGCTTGCGTATAGAAATGGTATTATTTTCTTCTTCTTTCTCTCCTATGATAATCATGTAGGGGACTTTGGAGATTTCGGACTCAGAAATCTTCTTGCCAATCGTCTCATTTCGATCATCTAAGAGGGCGCGAATTTCGTGATTTTCCAAGAAATTTGAAACTTTTAGAGCGTAATTTTTATATTTTTCACTCACACACAAAATATTTACTTGATTTGGCATGAGCCAAAGCGGGAAATTTCCCCCCGTATGTTCCAATAAAATCGCAACAAAACGTTCTAAACTTCCAAAAGGTGCCCGATGAATCATAACGGGTCTGTGTAATTCATTATCACTTCCTTTATAATTCAAATCAAAGCGCTCAGGAAGGTTGTAATCCACCTGGATTGTCCCTAATTGCCATTTCCGTCCCAAAGCATCTTTTACCATAAAATCCAGCTTAGGACCGTAAAAAGCGGCTTCCCCAGTTTCGATCACGTAATTGAGGTTTTTCTCTTTGGCTGCATTGATAATTGCTTGTTCTGCCAATTCCCAATTGTGGGTTGAGCCAATATATTTTTCAGGCTTTTCTGGATCTCTGAGTGATACTTGGGCGGTAAAATCTTCAAAACCTAAGGATCCAAAAACATATAAAACCAAGTCAATCACTTTTTTAAACTCTTCGTCTAATTGGCTGGGCATACAAAAGATATGTGCATCATCTTGAGTAAACCCTCGAACACGAGTTAATCCGTGAAGCTCTCCACTTTGTTCATAGCGATATACAGTCCCAAATTCAGCATATCGTTTAGGTAAATCACGATAACTCCAAGGTTTAGCATTGTAAATTTCACAATGATGCGGACAGTTCATGGGTTTGAGTAAAAACTCTTCTCCTTCGGCTGGAGTTTGTATAGGTTGAAAGCTGTCGGCACCATACTTCTCGTAATGCCCTGAAGTCATGTATAATTCTTTACTCCCTATGTGGGGCGAAATAACTTGTTCGTAGCCAGCTTTGTTTTGAGCCGCTTTTAGAAAGTTTTCCAATCGTTCACGTAAGGCAGCTCCTTTGGGTAACCATAGGGGGAGACCTTGTCCCACTCTTTTAGAGAAAGTAAACAGTTCTAGTTCTTTTCCAAGTTTTCTGTGATCTCTTTTTTTCGCCTCTTCGACTAGTGCTAGATAGGCAGTCAATTCTTTTTGTTTAGGAAACGATATACCATAAACTCGAGTGAGTTGAGGTTTGGTTTCGTCTCCTCTCCAGTAGGCTCCTGCTATATTGGTTAGCTTAATTGCTTTTATGGATCCTGTGTTTGGAATATGTCCTCCGCGGCAAAGGTCTGTAAAGTCTGCATGGTCACAAAAAGTAATCGTACCGTCTTCAAGATTTTCGATGAGTTCTGTCTTGAAAGGGTTATTCTCTTTTTTGTAATAGGCTAGGGCCTCTGCTTTTGTAGCACTTCGCATTTTAAATTCAAATTTTTGGCGTGCAAATTCTAAAAATTTCTTTTCAATTTCGACCAAATCTTTTTCTGTCAGACTGTAGTCTCCGAAATCGGCATCATAATAAAAACCATTTTCTATCGCGGGACCAATGGTTAACTTACAATCAGGGTAAAGTGCCAATAGCGCTTGTGCCAAAACATGAGCAGAGGAATGCCAAAAGGCCGTTTTTCCTTCTTGATCATTCCAAGTGAAAAGTTGTATTTTTCCATTTTCATGTAAGGGAGTGACGCTCTCTACTGTTTGCCCATTGAATTTAGCAGACAACACATTACGTGCCAATCCTTCACTGATACTTGAAGCGATTTCAAAAGGAGTTACTCCCTCTGGATACGCTCTAACACTCTGGTCTGGAAATTGAATTTCAATCATAATTTTATTAAAATGCCAGGCAAAGATACGGGGTCTTGGGATAGCAAGCAATGGTTAGTGAAAAGTTTCTATGACTCCTTTTTCTTTCTTTCGCCCAAAAGCGCATTCACAAGAGTTCTAATCCCTTTAAAGCCAAAATAAAAGGCTAAGCCAAGCAAGATTAAACCTAAAACTAGAATAGGATAATAGAGCGTATGGGATTTGTTTTGAAAGGCTTGATGTACGACAAAAGGACCTGTAAAGCAGAGGACAAGAAAGTAGCTCATCAATTTTAGTCCTTTTAGTAGTAAAATTTTATTCATTTTCTTTAGCAGCATTTATTGCGTTTCTAACATTACCATGAATCTTGAGCAGTTGTTTTGCTTTTTCTTGGGTTATATTGAGTTCTTTCATAACCATAGACTCGGCTCTTCCAACGAGTTTATTATTAGAAAGTTTCATGTCCACCATTTTGTTTCCTTTAACATGTCCTAATTGGATCATGGTAGCAGTGCTAATCATGTTCAGAATAAGTTTTTGTGCAGTTCCTGCTTTCATTCTGGAGCTACCTGTTACAAATTCAGGCCCTACAATTACTTCAATTGGAAAATTACTAACCTCTGAGAGCGGACTGTTTTTATTACAACAGATGGTTCCCGTTAGTATATCATTGGCTTGACAGTCATGTAAGCCCGCTACAACATAGGGTGTAGTTCCAGAAGCGGCAATTCCCACAACAATGTCGTTAGGATTTATATTAAAAACACTCAGGTCTTTCCAGGCTTGATGCGGATCATCTTCAGCATTTTCAATTGAGTTTCTCAGGGCATGGTCTCCTCCAGCAATGAGCCCAATAACCTGCTCAGGATCGGTTCCAAAGGTGGGTGGGCATTCTGAGGCATCAAGCACGCCCAAACGACCGCTAGTCCCTGCACCGATATAAAAAAGGCGTCCCCCAACTTTTTGTTGCTTTACAACAGCTTCTATTAAGGTTTCAACTTGATCCAACACCTTCCCAACGGCTGCAACTGCATTTTGATCTTCCATATGAATGCCTTTTAATAATTGAGCAATATTTTTTTGCTCTAAATTATCGTGATTGGAATCTTGTTCGGTGGTTTTTACAAAACCCATAGTGTTTTGGTTTTTAACGAATTTAAAAAAATAAACCTCACAATATTACATTGTGAGGTTTAAGTTGATAAATAAAAAAAATGCTTTACGCGTTTCTTTTCAACTCTAAATTTTCTTTTAGTGCAGCAAGAAATTGTTGTGTTGTTAAATAATGGGAGCTATTAAGCTCTTTGCCATGAATCAAAATTGCAAGATCTTTTGTCATTTTACCGCTTTCAACCGTTTCTACACAAACATTTTCAAGTGTGGTACAGAAATCAATTAATTCTTGATTTCCATCGAGCTTCCCTCTGTGTGCCAAACCTCTTGTCCATGCAAAAATAGAGGCAATGGGATTGGTTGAGGTTTCTTTTCCTTGTTGGTGTTGACGGTAATGACGAGTAACAGTTCCATGAGCGGCTTCAGCTTCCATTGTCTTTCCATCAGGAGTGACCAGGGTAGAGGTCATTAAGCCTAAAGAGCCAAACCCTTGCGCAACAGTATCCGACTGTACATCTCCATCATAGTTTTTACAAGCCCAAACAAAACCTCCGTTCCATTTCATCGCAGCAGCAACCATATCATCGATCAATCTGTGTTCATAGGTAATACCAGCAGCTTGAAATTTACCTTTAAATTCGTTGTCAAATACTTTTTGAAAAATGTCTTTAAAACGCCCATCATAGGCTTTTAAAATCGTGTTTTTAGTCGATAAATACAAGGGCCATTTTTTCGTCAAGGCTTGGTTCATACAAGAGCGAGCAAAGCCATAAATAGAGGAGTCAATGTTGTACATGGACATGGCTACACCATCTTCTTGGAAATGATAAACTTCCCAGGTTTTAGGTGTACCACCGTCGTCTGGAGTAAAAGTCATGGTTAATTTCCCTTTTCCCGTAGTTACGGTATCCGCCGCTTTGTATTGATCTCCAAAAGCATGTCGTCCTATACAAATGGGCTTGGTCCATCCTTGAACATAACGCGGTACGTTTTTCATGATTATAGGTTCTCTAAAAACGGTTCCTCCCACAATATTTCGGATGGTTCCATTAGGAGAACGCCACATATTGGAAAGATTGAATTCTGTAACACGGTCTTCATCGGGTGTGATCGTTGCACATTTGATTCCAACGTGGTGTTCTTTTATTGCATTCGCGGCTTGAATTGTAATTTTATCTTCGGTAGCATCTCTAGAGGTAACAGATAAATCATAATAGATGATTTTTAAATCTAGATAAGGCAATATAAGTTGGTCTTTAATGAATTTCCAAATGATTCGAGTCATTTCATCGCCATCCATTTCTACAACAGGATTGGCTACTTTGATTTTTGACATGTGTTTAAATTTAGGTTTTCGGATGCAAATATAAGGGCTACGATTTATTTATCAATTACAAATAAGGAATAAAAAAACCGCCAAACACTCTATTTTAGTGATTGGCGGTTTTGGATTTAGTTAAAACCAGATTATGAATCCATACGGGCTTCTTTAATACGGGCTTTTTTACCTCTTAATTGTTTAAAGTAATAGATACGTGAACGACGTACTTTACCTTTTTTATTGACTTCTATTTTTTCTAATGCGGGTAAGTTCAATGGGAAGATACGTTCTACGCCCACAGTACCTGACATTTTTCTAATCGTAAAAGTTTTCGATAAACCTTGTCCTTTAATTTGAATTACGACACCTTTAAAAAACTGAGTACGTACTTTTTCTCCTTCTCGGATTTGGTAGTAAACCGTTAAGGTATCTCCAGCATCAAACTTTGGAAATTCTTTTTTCTCGATGAATTCGTTTTGAACAAAATTGATTAACGCTTCCATATTATGTTTTATTGAGTTGGAAAAGACAACATTCACGATTTTCGTCAGAGGTTATGTATTTCGTGCTGCAAAATTAAACTTTATTTTGAAGTAGACAACCCCATTAATAAAAATTAATTAATGCTTTCCGCTCTATTAATTTTGATGTCATAGTATCTATCTGACTCAACCTCAAAGCTTTCGTGGATGGTGTTTTTAGTTTGTTCCAGAATGAAAATGAATTCTTTATAAACACCACGTTCTGAACAGGATACTAAATTATCATTTACAATTGGATAATAATTTTCAAAATGAGATTTAATTCGAAGTGAACCTGAGGGGGCAATACAAAGCCTATGATAACTTGAAGGCGCTTCCCAATATTATTTGTAATATTCCAAACTGTTCCTTACAGATAGGGCATTTATCCTCTGGGGCTTTAGGGGAGATTTTTATAAAGAAAAAAAGGATAACAGCACAAAATTTCAGAAAGTATCATTTTATTTTAACAAATCTGGGCGTAATTTTTGTGTTCGTTCTAGAGCTTTATCCTCTCGCCATTGTTCAACTTTTGGGGTATTTCCTGAGGTTAGTATTTCTGGAACTTCCCAGTCTTTATATTTGGCGGGACGTGTATAGATAGGAGGCGCTAAGAGGTTGTCTTGAAAACTATCGGTCAATGCTGAGGATTCATCTCCCAGTACACCAGGGATTAATCGTATAACACTATCGCAAAAAAGGGCCGCGGCTAATTCTCCACCAGAGAGTACAAAATCTCCGATTGAAATTTCATGTGTAATGAGATGATCTCTGACCCTTTGATCGACCCCTTTGTAATGTCCACATAAAAGAATAATGTTATCAAGGGTCGAATAATGGTTGGCAGCTTTTTGATTAAGTGTTTCACCATCTGGAGTTAAATATATTATTGCATCGTATTCTCTTTCTTTTTTAAGAGCACTAATGCAGCGATCAATGGGTTCGATCATCATGACCATTCCCGCTCCTCCACCAAAAGGATAGTCATCTACTTGCTTTTGTTTGTGAGTGCTATAGGTTCTTAAATCATGAAAATGAACTTCAGCTCTTCCAGAAGCAAGTGCACGTTTTAATATGGAGACTTCAAACGGACTTTTTAATAGTTCTGGAAACAGCGTGATGATATCAATTCGCATGAAAAATAAAATTAGATTTTAGCAAAAATAGAAAAAGTCGCAGGAGCACTACGACTTTTTCTATAAAGTTGACCCATTAATATTGCAATGAGATTCTTTCTTTTTCACCAGAGGGCTTCAAGAAAAGAATGCTCTCAAGATCATTGACCTTCAAATTTTGAACCTCTTTAAGTGTACTTACTTCTTGATCATTTATTTCTAAAATTATATAACCATTATCAATCCCTTTTTGATATAGCCAGCGATTATTCATATTGGAAATGTATAAGCCTTGTTGCGTTTGATATTCTTTTTTTTGATCGGATGTAAGCTCTCTTACTTCCATCAAAAAGAAACTAGCGCGATTGATTTTTTCCAAACGTACTTTAACCTTATTTTCTTTTCCATTACGATTGTAGAGGATGTCGACTTCTTCTCCTGGGCGTTTGCTTGCAAGGTAGCCGGATAAGTCAGCAAATTTATTAATCGAAATTTTATCTACGCTTTTAATAATATCATTGGGTTTAAGTCCAGCAAGATCGGCACCTAAGCCTTCTTCAAGATCAGTAATATAAAAGCCTTCGGTCTCATTTACCTCAAATCGTTTTGCCATCTCAGAGTTTAGGGCTTGTCCCATTACTCCCAAAAGACCTTGCTGCACGTCTCCAAATTCAATAATATCCTCAAAAACTTTACGCGCTACGTTGCTGGGAACAGCAAAGGAATAGCCAACAAAACCTCCAGAGATTGAAGTTATGGCAGTGTTAATCCCGATGAGTTCTCCACGAGTGTTGACTAGAGCACCTCCACTGTTTCCTTGATTAACCGCAGCATCGGTTTGGATATACCATTCATTTTTACCATCTCTTTGGTTTAAGTCCCTAGCTTTGGCACTAATAATTCCTGCGGTTACGGTTGAATTCAAGTTAAAAGGATTCCCAACGGCAAGAACCCATTCCCCAATTTTAGTGGTGTCTGAATTCCCAAAAAACACATAGGGTAATTTCTGATTTGAATTAATCTTTAATACTGCGATATCACTACTGGGATCGGATCCAACAACGGTAGCTTCATAGGTTTTGTTGTCATTGGTAGTGATCTCAATTTCAGAATTATTTTCAATAACATGATGGTTGGTTATGATGTAACCATTGGGCGAAACGATCACTCCAGAACCGGTACCAATTCGTTCGGGTAATTGATCATCCCCATAAAAATAACGATAAAAAGCGGGTAAGTCGGAGTCTGAGGAACTGGTGTTTTTTACATGAACAACAGCATGTATCGTTTTCTCAGCAGCAATGGTAAAGTCTGTAAGCTCAGCAGCTAGACTGTTAGAGGTATAGGTGTAACTTGCGGGAATCAAAGCAGTCTCTTGTAAATCTTTTGAAGCTACTTTAGAATGAGTTTTGAAATAAACATCATAAATAAAAATGCTAAGAAAAGCACTTCCAAGAGCAATGCTAAGGGTTTTAATAAATGATTTCATAGTTATATTTTTTTTTCAAAATTATAGATTTTAAAGAAGATTAAAATGCATTTAACGACCCTTTAACAACTTTTGAGGTTCAATGTTAAAGGTAGTAATTCGCTTTTTTTTAAATGGATTACTTCTGTTTTATTTGAATAGACAAACAAAAAAATCATGTATTTTTGTTCCCTATGGAGATTCAATTTGATAAATATCAAGGTGCAGGCAACGACTTCATTATTATGGATAATCGTTCAGGAATTTATGATTTGATCACAACTTCGCAATTTCACTCAATGTGTAACCGGTTCAAAGGAATTGGTGCTGATGGTGTCATTTTAATTGAATCACACGCCACTTTAGATTTTGAAATGCGTTATTTTAATTCAGATGGAAATTTAAGCACGATGTGTGGCAATGGAGGACGATGTGCTGTTGCCTTTGCATACAAGCACAATATAATTTCCAAAAAGACCCAATTTATGGCGGTGGATGGTCCTCATGAGGCAGAACTCATTTCAGAGGCTGAAGTTCGACTTCAAATGCAGGGGGTCGACACCCTAACCCAGAGGGATGATGCAATAATTACAGATACGGGATCTCCACATTTTGTTGTTTCGTTAGACGATATTGTGTCAATAAACGTCAAAGAAGAAGGAGCAGCAATCCGCTATTCAAAAGCGTTTAAAGCCAAAGGAATTAATGTTAATTTTATTCAAAAAGAGAATCCGCAAACCTATGCGATTAGAACCTACGAACGAGGGGTGGAAGATGAAACTCTTGCCTGCGGAACGGGAGCTGTTGCAGGAGCTTTAGCGATGCATTTCTTAGGAAAAACAGAAGGAGGGACTAGTCTTTTGATGAAGGCGCTTGGGGGAGATTTGACCATAGATTTTGAAACGGCAGAACAAGGGTACAAGAATATTAATTTGCAAGGACCTGCTACTTTTGTTTATTCAGGAATAATTTCAATATGAATCCAGAATCCCTTTTCTTAAGAGCCCTTGAGCCGAAAGATTTAGACCTTTTATTTGAAATAGAAAATGAAGACGAGTTTTGGAAATACGCTAACCGTACTGAACCCTATTCCAAGGATCTATTAAATTCTTACATCAAACAGCAACATCAAGATATTTTTGAAGTAAAACAAAAACGTTTTGTCCTCTCGGATGGGAGTTCTAGTGCATTAGGTTTTGTCGATCTTTTTGATTTTGAACCTTTGCACAGGAGAGCAGGTGTGGGTATTGTAATTCGCAAAAGAAAGAGAGGTCTCGGATATGGCAAAAAAGGACTCGAACTCTTAGATTCCCATTGTAAAATAAATTTAAACATCCACTGTTTGTTTGCTAATATAGCCACTGAAAACAAAACAAGTTTGCATATTTTTGAACGATGTGGATATCAAAAAGTGGGTGTTAAAAAAGCATGGAATTTTTATGAAGGTTCATTCCATGACGAGTTCCTCTATCAAAAATTATTTATTTGATGTACAAAAGAAAAATTTTAGTCTGGATAAGTTTAATGGGTACGGCCATAGGGTGTTATTTTGTATACAACTTTTACGTTACATTTTTCTGGGATAATACTGCTTTTAAAAACGAGTATTCGTATGTGTTTATTGATAGAGACGACACCATTGATTCTCTTCAGATTCAATTAAGTCCTCTGCTAAAATCTACTTCTAATTTTCGAATGGCAGCAGAGAAAAAAGGGTATTCTCAGAATATTAAATCTGGAAAGTATAAGATTTTGAAAGGATTGGGAAATAATGAGATGATCAATCTTCTTCGTTCGAAACGTCAGACGGTTAAAGTGGTTTTTAACAATCAAGAACGACTTGAAGATTTGGCAGGACGTGTTTCTAAACAAATTGAAGCCGATAGCTTGAGTTTATTGGATGCTTTTTATGACACCGAATTTTTACGTACCAATGGCTTTACGCAAAACAATGCTCTATCGCTATATTTACCAAACTCATATGACTTCTTTTGGGATACATCAGCCGAAGATTTTAGAGAAAAGATGATGTCCTATTACAAGCTTTTTTGGAATGATTCAAGAAGAGTAAAAGCCAAGGCGTTACAATTAACCCCACAGGAAGTTTATGTTTTGGCTTCTATTGTTCAAAAAGAATCCCCTAAAAAGGATGAACAACCACGGTTGGCTGGGGCTTATGTAAACCGTTTAAAAAAGAGGATGAAATTACAAGCCGATCCCACAGTGATTTTTGCTATGAAAAAAACATCTGGGGATTTTGATCAAGTAATCAAGCGAGTGTTATACAAAGACTTAAGACTAAAATCTCCCTACAATACTTATAGGGTAAAAGGACTTCCTCCAGGCCCCATCACTATGCCTGACTTGTCAGCAATTGAAGCCGTTTTAAACCCGGAAAAGCATTCTTTCTTATATTTTGTAGCTAACCCCTCAAAACCAGGATATCATCTGTTTGCCAAAAATTTGTTGGAACACAATCGAAATAAAAGGATCTATATAAACTGGATTAATAAAAAGAAAATCTACCGTTAAAAAGAGCCTTCAATAATAAAAACACAGGGTCTTTTGTTTAGGTTTGGTTTTACTTTTTTCCATTGTTTTACAGAAAGGGTAAGGATGTATTCAGTACTTAAACTAATATCACAAGCCACACAAAGACGCGTATTTGGATCTAATATTTTTAAAAAATCTTTAAATAGAGATTCACTCCGGTAGGGAGTTTCTATAAAGAGTTGCGCTTGCTCCTCACGAAAAGCTTTCTTTTCAAACTTTGAAATACTTTGATTTCGTTGTCTTTGTTCAATAGGAAGGTAGCCGTTAAAGGCAAAGTTTTGACCATTCATTCCTGAGGCCATTAATGCTAAAAGAAGTGATGAAGGACCAGTCAAAGGTTTTACAGTAATTCCCAAACGATGGGCTTTAGAAACGATTACCGCTCCAGGATCTGCTACCCCAGGACATCCTGCATCCGAAAAAAGACCCATGGAGATTCCTGATTTACAAGTGTCTAGATAAGTTTCCATTTCTTCTTGGGTAGTATATTTATTCAAGGGGTAAAGTGTTATTTTATTTTGATTTTTATTGGGGGTTATTCTTTTAATAAACTGACGAGCGGCTTTTTCATTTTCAATAATGAAATGAGTGTGCTCCTCTACAATTTTTTTAACAGAGAGAGGAAGTACCTCCAGTGGGGAGTTGTCTCCAAGCGGTGTTGGAATTAAATAAAGTACTCCCAAAGAAGTTGAATTCTCATTCATCATTTAATGATTTAACAATTCGATTACACGTATTATTCAGCAATGTAAAACAATTTTCAAAACCCTCAGCCCCACCATAATAGTGATCTGGAACCTCATTTTGATCATCAAGAATAAGATTTACTTTTTTGTGGTCTTCTATTGAACTTGCTTTGGCAATGATGTTTTCATAATTACTTCGGTCCATTGCAAAAATGTGAGTGAAGACTTTGAAGTCATTTTTAGTGAATTGTCTCGCTTTTTGATGGCTAATGTCAATACCGTATTTTTTTGCAACGCTAATACTTCTTGGATCTGGGGAATTTCCAATGTGATAGGCTGCCGTTCCAGCAGAATCTACTTTAATATTTAACTCCTTTACTTTAGATTCAAGGATTCCTTGTGCTAATGGAGAACGACAAATATTACCCAAGCAAACCATGAGTACTTTTGTCTTTTCCATAAAATAGAGTTTTTATAAAGTTAGCTTTTGACTTAGATCTTCCACGTACTTGCGGAATTGTTTGTCAGTAAAACTCAAGTTGTCAACCGTTTTGCAGGCATGAAGAACAGTGGCATGATCTCGTTTGCCGATTTGGTTCCCAATACTGGCCAAAGAGGCTTTTGTGAATTTCTTAGCAAAATACATTGCTAATTGACGTGCCTGAACAATATGTCTTCTTCGTGTTTTGGATTGAAGTGTTTCAACATCCATTTGGAAATAATCCGATACTACTTTTTGAATGTAATCGATAGAAACTTCTCGTTTGGTGTTTTTAACAAATTTCATAACAACCTCTTGAGCAAGTTCAATGGTTATTTCTGCTTTGTTAAAGGATGATTGTGCGATTAGAGAAATGATTGCACCTTCGAGTTCTCTAACATTGGTTTTGATGTTTTTAGCTACATACTCAATGATATCTTCATTAATGTTAACCCCATCTCGGTACAATTTATTTTTTAGGATTGAAATCCTTGTTTCATAGTTTGGAAGCTGCAATTCGGCAGAAAGTCCCCATTTAAATCGAGAGAGCAAGCGTTGCTCAATATCCTGCATGTCAACAGGTGCTTTATCAGAGGTAAGGATGACCTGTTTTCCGTTTTGATGTAAATGATTGAAGATGTGGAAAAACACATCTTGAGTTCCTGTTTTTCCTGAAAGGAATTGAACATCATCAATAATTAAAACATCGAGCAGTTGATAGAAATGAATAAAATCATTTCGAGTATTTTTCTTTACAGCTTCTATATATTGCTGTGTAAATTTTTCAGCGGCAATGTACAGTACCGTTTTGTCTTGATATTTTTCTTTAATTTCAACCCCGATAGCGTGTGCCAGATGGGTCTTTCCTAATCCAACCCCTCCAAATATTAATAATGGATTAAAAGAAGTTCCTCCAGGTTTGGCAGAAACGGCAAGCGCTGCTGATCGTCCAAGACGATTTGAATCTCCCTCAAGAAAATTATCAAAATTATAGTTGGGATTGAGTTGTGATTCAATTTGTAGATTTTTAATTCCAGGAATCACAAAGGGATTTTTCAACTCCCCTGCATAGGAATTGATGGGTGCATCTACATTTTGTGTGAGTACACCAGAACGATTACTACTCGGAATTTTTTCAGTGAACGGCGCTTTGTTTCCAAAAGTATTTTCCATGCGAATGGCATAGAGCAAACGAGCTTCTTTTCCTAATTCTCTTTGAAGAGCCGTCTTTAATAATTTAACATAATGTTCTTCTAGCCATTCGTAAAAGAATTTGCTTGGAACCTGAATTGTTAAAATATTATCAGTGAGTTTAACAGGAGTAATAGGTTTGAACCAAGTTTTAAAGGCTTGAGGTGGAATATTATCTTCAATAAAAGAGAGGCAATTTGTCCAAACTGAAGAAGCAGTAATATTCATTTTTTGTTTTATGTCTAAGTTTAAATTATGGTTTTTTTACTCTAACAGAGTGATTACAAATATTGATTAAAAAATTTCAAAAAAAAAATGAAATCACTATTGAATTATAACTTTTTTTTTTGGATATTCTGGCTCTGTGTTTTCTAAAAAAATTCACCTTTTTTTTCCTAAATTTAATAATTAAAAGAGTTTTATGAAATACAAGACAAAAAAAATTGTAGTTCGCTATTCAGAAACAGACCAAATGCAATTCGTACATCACAGCAATTACTTGAAATATTTTGAATTAGCTCGACTTGAATGGCTCACTGAAATGGGAGTATCCTATGCAGAAATGGAGCAAGAAGGGATATTAATGCCGGTTGTGAGCGCTTCTCTTGAGTTCAAGACGCCTTTGTATTATGGTGATCTCTTTCAGGTTACTGTTGAATTGAAGAATAATCCAAAGGCCACACTAGATTTTGATTATGAACTCACGAATCAAAAAGATGAAATTATTTGTAAAGGAAACACCGTTCTAGCTTTTCTCTCACCTCAAACCAAACGTCCGATGCGTTGCCCTAAGTTTTTACTTGAAAAGTTTAGTTAAAATAGAATGAAAGAAGATCGGAATCGATTTGTTCTGTTCTAGTGAAAGATTTTTTTATTTGCGGTGCCATTATTCCCTTTTCTAATCTTTTTTCACTTGAGAAAACACGAGCTTCATCCCATAAATCAGCATCAATAAACGATTGAATTGTTTTTAATCCACCTTCCACAATAATGGATTGTATCTGTTTTTCATAGCAATAGTTTAAAATATAATCTAAAGAGAAAGAATTTAAAACCACTTGCTTTTTATTTCCGGAAAAAGTACTCGTTTTATTATTTGTAAAAAAAATAGTAGATTCTTTGTCTGTTACTACAATTGATTTAGTGGGAACTCTAGCGTTGGGGTCAAGTACAAGGCGAAGTGGGTTTTTTCCTTTCCATTCTCTTGTGGTTAGTTGTGGATTATCTTGAACAATCGTTTGAACGCCAACCAAAATGGCAGCCTCTTCACTACGCCATTGGTGAACACGTTGTTTTGAAATTGGATTTGAAATCCAAAATATTTCAGCCTTATTTTTTTCTACGGGAAGAGGAGCAATAAAGGAATCTTTTGTTTGTGCCCACTTCAATAGTATATAGGGGCGTTTTTTTTTATGAAAAGTAAAAAAGCGACGATTTAAAAAATCACTCTGTTTTTGTAAAACATGGGTTTCAACCTTACAACCAGCAGCGATTAATTTTTCAATCCCTCGTCCAGACACAATTGGATTTGGATCTGTTGAGGCAATAACAACTCGAGGAATGCCATACTCTACGATTAAATCAGAGCAAGGAGGGGTCTTCCCAAAATGACTACAGGGCTCTAAATTCACATAAAGAGTAGACTCTTTTAGTTGGGATTTGTTTGATACTTGGTTTATTGCATTGACTTCAGCATGTGGAGTACCTGCTTTTTTGTGCCAGCCTTCACCAATGATTTTATCGTTGTGGACAATTACAGAGCCCACCATGGGATTAGGGTAAGTAGTCCCTAAACCCCTTTTTGCAAGCTCTAAACAGCGTTGCATATAGATCAAATCTTGTCCTTTGTTCAAATCTTAGTGTAAATAAATTTGTTTTCCTTGGTGAAGCAAATTAAAATTGACTGTAAATTTAGAACAAAATTTAAGGAATGCACATCCGACCAATAAAAGCTTCTGACAATAAAAATTTAGCTCTTGCAATTCGCTCTGTTTTAATTGAAATGGGAGTTCCAAAAACGGGTACAGCCTATGAAGATAAAGAGCTCGATTTTATGTTTGAGACTTATTCAGTTTCCAGAGCGATTTACTATATTGTGTATGATGATGAATTTATATTGGGAGGTGCTGGAATTGCACCTTTAAAAGAGGGAGACCCTTTCGTTTGTGAATTGCAAAAGATGTATTTCACTTCTAAAGCCAGAGGAAGAGGGCTTGGACTTCAAATGATTGAAAAATGTCTTGATTTTGCAAAGTCTAATAAATTTGATTTGTGCTATATTGAAACTATGCCGAATATGGAAGCTGCACAAAAGTTGTATAAGAAAATGGGTTTTGAATATATTGACCATCCTATGGGAAATACGGGACATTGCTCTTGTCCCATTTGGATGACAAAATCGCTCGTATGACTTATATTGAAGGAAGAACTTTTTTTAGAGGTGAATTGAGGGCACTTTTGGAAGTAAATGAAATTGATTTTTATTTCAAAACGATACTCCATTCACTTTTTAAAATCGAGTCTACAGCAGTAGCATTAGATCCACATGCACATTTTAGTGAGAATCAAAAAAAGCAATTAGAACAAGCTTTACAACATCTTTTACACGAAAAACCTTTGCAATATATTATTGGTAAAACCTATTTTAGATAATTATCTATTATGGTAAATCCGGCTGTGCTCATTCCTCGACCAGAAACGGAAGAATTGGTCTCTTGGGTTTTAGAAGATCACGAAGAATTAAAACAAAAACAAAGTCTCATAGATTTTGGAACGGGAAGTGGTTGTATTGCAATAGCTCTAGCAAAGGAGCAACCTAATTTTGAAGTTACTGCAATAGATGTGGATCCTACCGTATTGGAATTGGCGCATAAAAATGCAACACATAATCAGGTGAAAGTTGCTTTTTCACAACAGGATATCTTAAGATTGGACACCTTTAGTACAAAAGCTCATATTATTGTATCCAACCCACCTTATATTCCCCCTAGTGAACAAGCTGATATGAAACCCAATGTACTTCAATACGAACCTCATCTGGCTTTGTTTGTTCCTGAAAAGGATCCGCTTATTTTTTATCGTTCAATTTTGACATATGGAGAAGTTCATTTGATTTCTAAGGGATTTGTTTATTTTGAAATCAATCCTCGTTTTTTAACCGAAATGAAAAGCCTTATCTTGTCTTTTAATATATATTCATTTGAAGAGCGAAAAGATATTTTTGGAAAAGTGAGAATGCTACGCATTCAAAAAAAGTAATATGGAAGAAATTAAAAATCAAATTGAATCTTTACGAGAGGAATTACACGATCATAATCATCGGTACTATATTCTTGACGATCCCATCATCTCCGATTATGAATTTGATCAACGATTAAAAAAGTTACAAAATTTAGAGGAGCAATATCCAACTTTTGTAGACCCTAACTCTCCTTCACAGCGAGTAGGGGGAGGGATCACAAAATCTTTTGAAACAGTCCCACACAAATATCCAATGTATTCCTTGTCCAATACCTATTCTAAAGAAGAATTGATCCAATGGGAGGAACGTCTCAGGAAAACCCTTGGGGAGGAAGCTCAAATAGAATATACCTGCGAGTTAAAATTTGATGGTGCATCAATTAGTTTAACCTATGAAAAGGGTGCATTGATTAAAGCAATTACAAGAGGGGATGGGGTGCAAGGCGATAACATCACAACAAACGTAAAAACAATTAAAACGATTCCATTAAAACTAAAGGGGAATTACCCGGCATTTTTTGAAATTAGAGGAGAAATCCTTTTGCCGTGGGAGGGGTTTAATAAAATGAATGAACAAAGAGCTGCTATAGGTGAACCTTTATATCGGAATCCAAGAAATACAGCTTCTGGAAGTTTAAAACTTCAGGATAGTCGCGTGGTTGCACAACGACCTTTAAGTTGTTTTCTATACTCTTTGGCAGGAGAAAATTTGTCAGTGAGTACTCAATTTCAAGCACTACAAAAGGCAAGAGAATGGGGTTTTAAGGTACCCGATTCAGCCCAATTAGTTAATTCCGTTGATGCGGTTTTTGATTTTATAATCTCTTGGGAAGAGAAACGAAAATCCCTTCCCTATGAAATTGATGGTATTGTGATCAAGGTAAATAGCCTCTTTCAGCAAGAAGAGTTAGGTTTTACTGCCAAAGCACCCCGCTGGGCAATGGCTTATAAATACAAAGCAGAACAGGCTTCCACTCGCTTGAATGGAATACACTATCAAGTGGGTAGGACGGGAGCCATTACTCCAGTTGCTCAATTGGAGCCCGTTTTAATCTCTGGAACAACAGTTAAAAGAGCTTCTTTACACAATGCAGATCAAATTGAAAAATTAGATATACGTATTGGAGATACGGTTTATGTAGAAAAAGGAGGGGAAATTATTCCAAAAATTACTGGAGTGGATGCACAGAACCGTGGATTCTCTTCAGATCGAGTTGAATTTATAGAGAACTGTCCTGAATGTTTTAGTCCTTTAAAAAGAGAGAAGGGGGAAGCCCAACATTATTGTGTAAATGAGTTGAGCTGCCCTCCACAACAAATCGGTAAGATTCAGCATTTTATTGGGCGTAAAGCTATGGACATTGAGGGTTTAGGAGGTGAAACGGTTGGTCTTCTACACAAAGAAGGATTATTGAGTAATATTGCTGATTTGTATCACTTAAAGAGAGAACAGATTTTACCCATTGAGCGGATGGCGGAAAAGTCAGTAACTAATTTACTTGAAGGAATTGAGCAGTCGAAGGAAAAACCTTTTGCTAAAGTCCTCTTTGGTTTAGGAATTCGATACGTTGGAGAGACTGTGGCTAAGACACTCGCCAAAGAGTTTAAATCTATAGATCGTTTGGCCGAAGCAAGTTTAGAATCATTAGTTAATACAGAAGAAATTGGTGATCGAATAGCTCAAAGTGTGGCAACTTATTTCACATCTCCTGAAAATCAACTTCAAATTCAAGCTTTGAAAAATTATGGACTTCAAATGGAGTCAATACAAACAGAACAAGATTTGCATGATGACTTTGTGGGTAAGAAATTTGTAGTTTCTGGTGTTTTTGAAACATTTTCAAGAGAGGAGTTAAAAGCAGAGATTGAATATTTAGGAGGTAAAATTGCTAGCTCAGTTTCTTCTAAAACGGATTATTTAGTTGCAGGAGAGGGTATGGGTCCATCAAAAAAAGAAAAAGCAGAGAAGTTAGGAGTGGTTATTTTAGATGAGAAATCCTATCTTGCTTTCAAGCAAAAGCCGTCATAATTGTTACAGATGTAACATTTTCTATAAAAATAACACGAAATGTTTGTTTATTATGCGACAACAAATTGTTTACTTAATATTGCACTTATATAATGGTTAGAATTTTATCTGATTTTTTTTTACGATACAAATTGAATAAGAAATTAAAGTCTTTGACTTCTGTTTCAAAAAAAGATTTAAATACGTTCAAAACGATGGCTGTCCTAATTCCTCAGGCCTATGAGATTGATGAACAGCTTTTTTTATCGTTATCAAAAGCATTTAAAATTTCAAACCAAAACATTACAATCGTGGTATTTAGTCAAAGGAAAATAGAAGAACAAAGCGGAAAAATTCAGCGCAGAATTAATTGTTCTGACGATGCTGTAGGTTTTTGGGGAAATATAAACGAAGAGATTGCCTTGCTTTTTCAGCAAGAGTTTGATTTATTGATTAATTATTTCGATAAAAAAACGTTGCTTCCTTCATTCGTTAGTGCTCATTGTCAAGCAAAAGTACGATTGGGCTTTTCCAATTCAAATCATGCTTTGAACGATTTGATGTTCGCTATAGACCCTAAAGAAACAAAGCTGTTTCTTTCTGAATCTACAAGGTATTTGAAAACAATTTTAAAGAAAGTTAAATGAACTTGAAAGGATTAGGAGTTGCTATGGTCACTCCATTTAAAGAAGACGGTACTATCGATTTTGAGGCTATTCCAAGTATAGTTGAAAATATCGTTACAGGTCATGCAGATTATATTGTTGTTCTAGGAACAACTGCCGAGGTTACATCGCTTTCCGATTCAGAAAAAAAGGCAGTTATAAATTCAATTGTTCAAACCAATCAAAATAAACTTCCTTTGGTAATTGGTATCGGTGGGAACAACACGGCTAGAGTAATTGAAGAAATTCAATCAACAGATTTAAGTCCTTTCCAAGCGATATTATCTGTTTCTCCTTATTACAACAAACCCACACAGGAGGGGATTTATGAGCATTACAAGCATATAGCATTGGCAAGTCCACTTCCTATTATTGTATATAATGTTCCTTCAAGAACTGGAAGCAATGTTGAACCTTCAACCTTCATTCGATTGGCTGAAGATGTGGAAAATATTATTGGTATTAAAGACGCAAGTGGCGATATGGATCAAGCCCAGCAGATGTTAAAAAATTGTGCTCCCCACATACAGGTTATCTCTGGTGATGATGCTTTAACCTTACCCATGTTATTGGCAGGTGCAGTTGGAACGATTTCAGTTTTGGGAAATGCTCTTCCAGTCCCTTTGAAAGAAATGTTTCATTTTGTTGAAACGGGTAATTTAAAAAAGGCTTATGCTCTACATTATCAGTTATTGGATGTAATTAATCTTCTTTTTGAGGAAGGTAATCCTGCTGGAGTAAAAGCGTTGATGCAATCAATGGGCTTCTGTTCCAAAACAGTTCGCCTTCCCTTGATTAAGGCATCTAGTTCACTGCATGGACGCCTTCAAAAAGTCTTGGAAGCCACTATTACTACACATTAATTCAAAAAAAGATACTTTAACATTGTCTTTGGAATAAAAATTTCCAAAGTCGGTGATATTTAGTACTTTCGCAGGATGAATTTTAAATCTATTTCATTCTTCAGTTTATTGCTGTTGTTTTCAACATTGATTTCTTGTAATGAATATCAAAAGCTATTAAATAGTGATGATACCTCTGGAAAATATAAGCAGGCTGAAGTATATTATAACAATGGGGAATATCGTAAAGCAAATCGATTGTTTGAGCAAATCATCCCTAAATACAGAGGAAAGCCCCAAGGACAAAGAATTATATTCTTTTTTGCAGACTCCTATTTCTTAACGAAAAATTACTATCTAGCTGCCTATCAGTACGAAAACTTCGTTAAGTCATACCCCGAGAGTGATCGAATTCAAGAAGCCACTTTCAAGGCTGCAAAGAGCTATTATTTTTCATCACCAAAGTATAGCTTGGATCAAAAGGATACTTATAAAGCCATCGAAAAGCTTCAAGTCTTCATTAATTTATATCCAGAATCTGAATATATCAAGGAAGCCAATCAGATGATTTCTGAATTGCAGGAAAAATTAGAGCAAAAAGATTTTGAAATAGCGAAGCAGTATTACACCATAAGAGATTATAAATCTGCCATCAAAGCAAGTGAGAATTTTATTTCAAGTTTCCCTGGTACAAAATACAGAGAAGCTGCACTTTTCAATAAATTTAAAGGCTCTTATGTGATTGCCGTAAATAGTATCGCTTCAAAAAAATTAGATCGTTTGCTTGAATTAAAGCAACAATATGATGTTATTTTACGTTATTATCCTGAAACTTTGTTTTTGAGCGAGTTGGAGGATAAAATGAAAATTGTAAATAAAGAAATAGAAAAATTAAATCCAACTACTACAACCCTCACAAAATAAAAATATGACTAAGTATAGAGAATCAAAAGCTGCCCTAAATTCAAAGACCTATGACCGTAATAAGCTTGAGGCTGCTACGGAAAATATATATGAAGCTTTAGCCATTATAGCAAAACGTTCGATTCAAATTAATTTGGACATTAAAAAAGAATTGCATGAAAAATTAGAGGAATTTGCTACACACAATGACAGTTTAGAAGAAATCTTCGAAAACAAAGAGCAAATAGAAGTTTCTCGTTTTTATGAGCGTTTGCCAAAACCACATGCATTGGCGGTTGAAGAGTGGTTGAATGATAATATATACCACCGCAACACAGAAGAACCTAATAGCTAACGATGAGCTTACTGAGCGGTAAAAAGATTTTACTCGGAATTTCGGGAGGAATTGCCGCTTACAAAACCCCCTTGTTAGTTCGTGAATTAGTGAAAAATGGAGCCGAGGTTAGAGTCGTGATGACCCCTACAGCGAAAGATTTTGTTACTCCATTGACTCTAGCGACCCTATCAAAATACCCAGTACTTTCCAGTTTTACTTCCACCGATCACGACAACCCACTTTGGAATGATCACGTAAAAATGGGCCTTTGGGCCGACCTCTTTTTAATTGCTCCTGCAACTTCTAACACCCTTTCTGCGATGGCTCAGGGGCGTTGTAATAATTTACTCCTTGCAGTTTATCTTTCTGCGAAATGCCCAGTTTTTATTGCTCCAGCAATGGATTTAGATATGTTTGCACATCCTTCTAACCAAAAAAATATAAAGACGTTATCTTCTTTTGGAAATAAACTGTTACCTGTTGGAGAAGGATTTTTAGCGAGTGGATTGGAAGGGAAAGGACGCATGTTGGAACCTCAACAAATAGTGAATTATATTATTGATTTTTTCAATCCTAATTTGCCTCTTAAGGGTAAGGTTGTGTTAATTACTGCTGGGCCCAC
>JAURBX010000018.1 GCA_030828745.1 Flavobacteriaceae bacterium
AGTGCTCTTTTAGCTCAAAGACCCGCTGCCGATCGTGACGAATCTCGTCTTATGGTTCTCAATCGCAAAGAGGAAACAATTGAGCATCATTCTTTTAAAGATGTCATTAATTATTTTGATGAAGGAGATGTAATGGTGTTGAATAATACTAAAGTTTTTCCTGCTCGTTTATTTGGTAATAAAGAAAAAACAGGAGCACGTATTGAGGTGTTTTTGTTGCGCGAATTAAATCAAGAACAGCGTTTATGGGATGTTTTGGTTGATCCAGCGCGTAAAATTAGAATTGGAAATAAACTCTATTTTGGAGAAGATGAAAGTTTGGTAGCTGAAGTAATCGATAACACGACCTCAAGAGGAAGAACACTTCGTTTTTTATTTGATGGGAGTTATGCTGAATTCAGAACAAAACTCAAGGAATTGGGACAAACACCCCTTCCAAAATACATTAAGCGCCCTATTGAAGAGGAAGATCAAGAGCGTTATCAAACGATTTATGCAAAGCATGAAGGGGCAGTTGCTGCACCAACTGCTGGGCTTCATTTTTCAAAAAATTTATTAAAGCGCCTAGAAATTAAAGGAATCGATTTGGCAGAGCTCACATTGCATGTTGGCTTAGGTACTTTTAGTCCAGTTGAGGTGGAGGATTTGTCAAAACACAAAATGGATTCAGAAGAACTTATTATAGATGCAATTGCTGCTGCTAAAGTCAATAATGCTTTGGCTACGAAGAAGAGAATTTGTGCGGTAGGGACGACAGTAATGCGTGGTTTAGAGAGCTCCGTTTCTTCTGCAGGTTTGCTCAATGAATATCAAGGTTGGACCCACAAATTTATTTTTCCTCCTTTTGATTTTTCTATTGCTAACTGCATGATTACAAATTTTCACACGCCAAAATCCACTTTATTAATGATGATTTCTGCATTTGCTGATCCGGACTTTATAAAAAAAGCATACAAAGTAGCAATTAAAGAGAAGTATAATTTCTATTCGTATGGTGATGCCATGCTAATTATTTAAAACCAAAGAGAGCCGCAGTAATGCGTTTTTTTTATTTCAGAATTTTGGAAGCAAGCGTTAAAAAAGATATCAGAGCCTTATCCAAAGAAGAACTACAAGACTTCTTTGTTTCTCATGACGCTCCTTCATTCAAAGCAGGCCAAGTTTTTCAGTGGCTATGGCAAAAAGGAATCCATGATTTCGAATTGATGACCAATCTTTCTTTGGAGCATCGTAACCTGCTGAAAGCACACTTTCAAATTAAACACATCAATATAGATTCTCAACAACGCAGTGCTGATGGTACAATTAAAAATGCCGTAAAACTTCATGACCATCTGGTAGTTGAATCCGTTTTGATTCCAACAAGTACAAGAACTACAGCCTGTGTTTCTTCTCAAGTGGGGTGTAGTTTAGATTGTACTTTTTGTGCTACAGCTGCTTTAAAGCGGATGAGAAATTTGAATGCAGATGAAATTTATGATCAAGTGGTTGCGATGGATCAGCAAAGTAAGCTTTATTATCAACGCCCATTATCGAATATTGTTTTCATGGGAATGGGTGAACCCCTAATGAATTACAAAAATGTACTTGCTGCAATTGATAAAATCACCGATTCAGAGGCTTTAGGAATGTCTCCAAGAAGAATAATCCTTTCAACCTCAGGAATTCCAAAGTTGATCAGGAAAATGGCTGATGACAAAGTGAAATTTGGTTTAGCAGTTTCCCTTCACAGTGCGCGACAGGAAGTTAGGGAGCAGATCATGCCTTTTGCTAAAAAGTTTCCTCTTACAGAATTAATTGAAGCCTTGGAATATTGGTATGCGTATACCAAAAAACAAATCACTTTTGAATATGTGGTTTGGGAGGGAGTAAATGATTTAAAAGAAGACATTCAAGCGCTTGTTGGATTATGCAGACGTATTCCTTCTAAGGTGAATATTATTCAGTACAATCCCATTGATGGCTCTTCTATGAAGCAAGCTCATCAGACTATAATTGATGCCTATATCGCTGCCTTAACTAAGGCTCGAATTAGCGTTACTTATCGTCGTTCAAGAGGAGTAGATATTGATGCCGCTTGTGGACAGTTAGCTAATAAGATAGATTCAAAGTAAACCTTCCCCAAATGCATAAGGTCACTCAAGATTTGATATCTTTGTTTAGCCTATGAAAGTTGTTGAGCGTATTAAAGAACCTATTTATCAGGAGATGGAACTTTTTGAAGAAAAGTTCACTCAATCCATGTTATCCAAGGTGGCTTTGCTCAACCGAATCACGCATTTTATTGTTAACCGGAAAGGAAAGCAAATGCGTCCAATGTTTGTATTCCTTGTGGCAAAGCTAGTAGGAGAAGGAAAAGTAAATGAACGAACCTATAGAGGTGCGGCCGTTATTGAATTGATTCATACCGCCACTTTAGTTCATGACGATGTAGTAGATGACAGTAACAAACGTCGTGGATTTTTTTCAATTAATGCACTATGGAAAAATAAGATCGCTGTTTTGGTAGGGGACTATCTATTGTCTAAAGGCTTGCTTTTGTCTATTGAAAATGAAGATTTTGATTTACTAAAGATAATCTCTGTTGCTGTGAAGGAAATGAGTCAAGGGGAATTACTTCAGATTGAAAAGGCTAGAAACCTTGATATTACAGAAGAGATTTATTACGACATCATACGTCAAAAAACAGCTACTTTATTGGCCTCTTGTTGTGCGCTTGGTGCGCAGTCTGTGAATGCATCGCCTGAAGAGGTTGAAAAAATGCATCGTTTTGGGGAGGTGCTTGGGATGGCATTTCAGATAAAAGATGATCTTTTTGATTATGGCGACCAAAAAATAGGCAAGCCAACCGGTATTGATATTAAGGAGCAGAAAATGACACTTCCCCTCATTCATACTTTGAACGTGGTCTCCAAAGCAGAGAAAAAAGCCTTGGTCAATATTGTAAAAAATGATAATAAAAACAAAGCTAAAGTGAAGGAGTTGATCGCCATTGTCAAAGAAAAAGGTGGGCTAGATTTTGCAATCAAGAAAATGGAAAATTACAGGAAAGAAGCCTTATCACTCTTGCTTGAATTTCCAAAAAATGAATATCGTGATGCTTTAGAATTAATGCTCAACTACGTTATTGAACGAAAAATTTAAAGACTTTACTGTGAATGTAAAACATTTGCACAGAATGTTATAAATTTATCAAAACACGAATTTTTGATCTCAAGAAATACCATTGACCAAGTATATGAAACCGCTCGCGTTGAGGAGGTGATAGGGGATTTTGTGGTTTTAAAAAAATCGGGAAGTAATTTTAAAGGACTAAGCCCTTTTTCACAGGAGCGTACACCCAGTTTTATGGTTTCTCCCGTAAAACAAATTTGGAAAGATTTTAGTAGTGGTAAAGGGGGCAATGTAGTTGCTTTTTTGATGGAGCATGAACATTTCACTTATCCAGAGGCCATTCGTTTTTTGGCGAAAAGATATAATATTGAAATTGAGGAAACAGAGCAGTCCGATGAGGAAAAAGAAAAAGCAAATGCGCGCGAAAGTCTATACTTAGTCAATCAGTATGCACAAGATAGTTTTGCCCAAGATCTTTGGGAGTCTTCTGAAGGAATGGCAATTGGTCTAAGTTATTTTAGGGAGCGAGGTTTTACCGATGAATCCATTCGGTTTTTTAGTTTGGGATATGCCGCGGAACAAAGAGATCACTTCTATCAGAAAGCCACTAAGGCAGGCTATGCTGAAAATTTTCTCGAAGAAACCGGTCTGGTTATTAAAAATGAACGGGGAGCCGTTGATCGTTTTCGTGGCCGTGTTATTTTTCCCATTCGAAGTATGGCTGGGAGAGTTCAGGGATTTGGAGGTCGAATTTTATCTACCACAGCAAAAACAGCGAAATACCTTAACTCACCTGAAAGTGATATTTACCATAAAAGCAAGGTTTTATATGGGATGTTTGAGGCAAAAAAAGCGATTGCTAAAGAAGATGTATGCTATCTCGTAGAAGGTTATACTGATGCCATTCAAATGTATCAGCAGGGGGTTGGGAATGTAGTTTCTTCCTCGGGTACGGCACTTACCTCTGAACAAATTAGATTGATTAGAAGGCTCACCTCTAATATAGTTGTTTTGTTTGATGGGGATGCTGCAGGTTTGCGAGCCGCAATCAGAGGAATTGATTTGATACTTGAGCAAGGAATGAACGTAAAGATTTGTACGTTTCCTGTCGGTGAGGATCCCGATAGTTTTGCCAAGTCTCATACGTTAGATGAAATTAAAGAGTATCTTGATAGTGAAGCGAAAGATTTCATTCAATTCAAAACAGATTTGTTATTGCAAGAGGCAGATAATGACCCTGTTAAGAAATCAAACACGGTTCGAGAGTTAGTTCAAAGCATTGCTAAGATTCCAGATCCAATCAAGCAGGAAATTTACATAAAGCAATGTGCCAATACAATGGATGTCTCCGAGGCGGTTTTGTTTAATGCGCTTGCACAAGAACAGAGCAAGAAGAAGGTTCCTGTTCGGAAAATAAATCAACCCGTTTCTGGGGTTGATGCTATCGTTCAAAAAATGCCTTCAAAAGAGAGTGGAGTCAATCCTTTACTTTCATTAGAGCGGCAAATTATTGGTATTTTATTGCAATATGGCAGTCAAGAAGCTGCTTTTGACGAGCTATTTATAAGTGCGGATGAAGAAGGGAATTTAATGGAGGAGTCTAAAATTATCCAATCTAAGGTGCATGAAAAAATATTTTTGGATTTGCAACAAGATGAGGTGGAGTTGATTCAGCCCGAATTTCAGATACTTTACAAACAACTTATTGAGCGTTTTCAGCTTGAGGGAGACGTAAAGCCTGAAAAAATAATTCAACAAGAAGATCCTCATTTGGGACAAATTTTAACGGATATTTTATTTGCAGATGAAGCTCATCAACTTCACGATTGGGAAAAGAAAAACATCTTTGTTAAAGATCGTAAAAGTGCGGTGGGGCAGTTGGTGAGTGAAACAATCTTGACGTTTAGAAGACATTTGATTGATCAAAAAATTCAAAGTTTGATGGATATTGCTAAAAAGCCAGATGCTTCGGAAGAGGATAAGATCTTTTTAGAGGACGTCATGCAGTATCAAAACTTAAAAAAATTACTTTCAAGAAAGCTAAACCGTGTTCTTTAAATTAATTCAAGATTATAGGCCTGTTGATACAGATCTGCAGCATTGTTCACATCTAGCTTTTTCATTAATCTGCTTTTATACGTATTTACTGTTTTCTGATTAATTTTTAACGCAGCTGCAATTTCAATATTCCTTTTTCCATCAATGAGGTATTTTAAGACTTCTATTTCACGAGAGGAAAGGGTTCCGTAGGCATTTCTTGGACGATGAAGGTCTACATTTTTATTGATTTGATTTGTAAAATTTGAGGTGATATGATAACCGTCATGACAAACTTTTTCAATGGCTTCGATCAATGTTTCTTGACTAATTTCTTTTGAAAGAAATCCTCTAGCTCCTGCCCTTAATATTGACAATCCATAAACAGATTCTTTTAAAGAAGTGTAAATAAGAATTAATGTATTGGGATAAAGAGATTTTATTTTCTTCACAGTTTGGACAGAACTTCCATCTTTTAATTCCATCTCTATAATGATAATATCGATATAGTTTTCGAGTAAAAAGTCAAATAGCTGTTTGATTTTAGTGAAAGTGCCAAGCACTTCAATGTGGTGCGTATTTTTGAAAAAAGATTTGAATCCATTTTGAACAATAGGATGGGGGTCGAGAAGAGCAATTTGAATCATCAGAATAAGATTAGGGAGTACTAATTTATTGCAATGTAAGAATTTATTTACAAAAACTCCTTGGGTACTTTACAAACGGGAATTGGATTCATTTTATGTTGATTTTGAAGGTGGTGTTTTTTGAAAATTTCAAATACCTCCTTTTGACGTTCAGAAAAACTAGGTGTAGAACTATTGCTTTGAAAAGCACCCATTGCCCATTCTAATTCAGGATAGGTTGCACCTAACTGGTCTTCGTCAGTTCGATCATCTCCCCAAAGCCCGTCTGTGGGAGCTGCATTTTGAATGGAATCAATGATCTGAAGTTCTTTGGCAAGTTCAAACACTTCTGTTTTCATAAGATCTGCAATCGGACTTAAATCCACGCCACCATCACCGTATTTAGTATAAAATCCAACTCCAAAATCTTCTACTTTATTTCCTGTACCTGCAACAAGGTAGCGATGAAGGGCAGCAAAATAGTAGAGACTCGTCATTCTAAGACGAGCTCTTGTGTTGGCTAAACTTAAAAATTGAGCTTCTTTTTCTTCAGCTTCGGGAAGGGTCTTGGTGAAAGAATTAAAAACGGAATCTAAGGGAAGTCGTAATGAAGAAACATTTTCAAAGTTGGACTCCAGCCATTTGATGTGATCTTGTGCACGACTTATTTGACCCTGCTCTTGTTTGATGGGCATTTCAAGGCAGAAGACGTTCTTTCCAGTTTTTGCGCAGAGCGTGGAAGTAACTGCCGAGTCAATTCCCCCCGATATTCCAACTACAAAGCCATTCATTCCACTTTTCTCAATATAAGTGTTGAGCCAATTGGTAATGTGGATTGCTACTTTTTCAGGTGATTTCATCATTAAATCATTTATAGCCATTAAATTTACCCAAAATTAAAGCATTTGATGGTATGATAATAATTCTTCGACCTAGACTTATTTCTTTTTTTCGATTTCTTCAGCCATGGCTTGCTATTTTTTTATTTTTCATTCTTTTTTATTCCTGTCAGTCAGAAAATCAAAATGAAGCTGAGATAGAAGCGATACCTGTTCAAGTGTCTTTAGATCGTTTTGATTTAAAGTTTTACAATCAGCCTTCATCGGTTATCCCCGATCTCAAGACTCAATATCCCTATTTGTTTCCCAAACAATTTTCAGATAGTGTTTGGATTAGTAGGCAAACCGATAGCCTACAATTATTGCTGCAAAGCGAAGTGAATAAAACCTTTAATAATACTGACTTAGTCAAGTCGGAGTTGACCCATCTTATTAAGCATATTAAATTTTATTTTCCTGATACAGAGGTTCCTAAAGTAATTACATTGACAAATAATGTTGATTATCAGATAAAAACAGTTTACATGGATAGTTTGCTATTACTTTCATTAGACACCTTCCTGGGATCTGATAATCCTCTTTATGATGGAATTCCAAATTATATTAGAAAAGAATTAGACCCGAGATATATACAAGTCCAAGTAGCGGATAAGTTTGCTTCCTTTGTGATTCCTCAACCTGAAAATCGCACTTTTTTGTCCCGAATGATCTATGAAGGAAAAAAACTCTTTTTGCAAGATATTTTTCTCCCTCATATTGCCCAAGAGGATAGAATATTGTATTCACCTGAAGAGTTTGATTGGGCATTAAATAATGAAGTGTACATATGGCAATATTTTGTAGAAAAACAAGTATTGTATCAAACTGATCCAGAGTGGGTACAGCGTTTTATTGAGCCTGCCCCTTTTTCAAAATTTTATCTACAACTAGACAATGAAACCCCAGGTAGAATTGGTTCCTGGTTGGGTTGGCAGATTGTAAAAAGTTATGCGAAACAATATCCGGAAACACCCCTTGAAGAACTCTTGAAATTACCTGCTCAAAAATTATTTAATTTATCAAAATACAAACCGAAACGTTAATATGGCTATTAAAAAAAATACTGAAATTGAAATTCAAGTAAGCCTTGATGAAAATAACATACCCGAACAAATGAAATGGACTGCTGAAGATGGAGGGGTAAAAGATCAAGATACAAAAGCGATGTTATTGTCTTTTTGGGATTCAGACCAACAGGAAGCGCTCAAAATGGATTTGTGGGTAAAAGACATGCCTGTAGATCAAATGCAATTATTTTTTTATCAAACGCTAATGTCTTTGAGTGATACTTTTTATAGAGCTACTCAGGATGAGAAGATGACTGCTACCATGAGAGATTTTTGTGATTATTTTGCGGAAAAGTTAGAGCTTAAAAAATAACTAACTCAAATCTGTTTCAGAAAGACTCTGATTAAGAGAGTAAATGTATTCCAGTATTTCTTCTCCGCCAGTTTTATGAAGAGATGAGGTGACAAAGATTGGAGGTAATTCTTCCCATTGGGTTTCGAGCATTTTTTGAGTATAAGCATTAATATTTCTCTCTCTAGCAGCAGGTTTGAGTTTGTCTGCTTTAGTGAAAATAATTGAAAAAGGAATGTAGTTTTCTCCAAGCCATTCCATAAAGTTCATATCAATAGGCTGAGGTTCATGTCTTATATCAATGAGTAAAAATGCATTTACAAGCTGCTTACGTTGTTTAAAATAATTGGTAATAAATTTTTGAAATACTTTTTTTTGTGTTTTGGAAACACGGGCATATCCGAACCCCGGTAAGTCAACAAGATGCCAATTTTGATTGATTAAAAAATGATTTATCAATTGAGTTTTTCCAGGTCTTGATGAGGTTTTGGCTAGTTTTTTTTTGTTGCAAATGGCATTGATTAAGGAAGATTTGCCCACATTCGACCTTCCGATGAATGCGTATTCGGGTAAGCTAGAGTTTGGACATTTGGATACGTCCGAATTACTAATTACAAAAGTTGCGGAACGAATCTGCATGGTTTCTAGAAGTTTCTAGTTTCTAGCCAAGTTTCAAGCGTTGAGTTGAATTGATTAGGATGCTCCATCATGGCTGCATGACCGCATTTGTCAATCCAATACAAATTAGAGTCGGGTAAGAGTTCGTGAAATTCGTCGGCTACATTGGGGGGGGTGACACTGTCTTGAGCCCCCCAAATAATAGCTACAGGTGTTTTCATTTTCGGCAAATCTTTAGCCATATTATGCCTTATTGCACTTTTTGCTAAAGCTAAAGTTCTGACAAGTTTGTTTCTGTCATTCACCGTTTCAAAAACTTCGTCAACAATTTCTTTGGTAGCTGTTTTTGGGTCGTAAAATACTGCTTCACTTTTAACTTTTATATACTCATAGTTGCCCCGTTTAGGATAACCATCTCCCATGTTATTCTCGTAGAGCCCAGAGCTCCCGGTCAAAACCAATCCTTTCACCAATTCAGGGTAATCACGGGTAAATAATAAACCGACATGTCCTCCCAACGAATTTCCCAATAAAATAACGTCTTTCAATCCTTTATGAAGAATGAATTTGTGTAAAAACTGAGATAATGATTTTACAGAAGTATTCAAAACAGGCATGCTATAAACAGGTAACTCAGGGATAATAACTTGATATCCTTTTTCAGGAAAATAATCAAGTACTCCCTTGAAATTGCTTAATCCACCCATTAAGCCATGAAGAATGATAATAGGCTGTCCAGAGCCGGACTCAATATAATTAAATTCTTTTTCATTTATAAGCTGTTCCTTCATAAAGCTGATGCGTAATTATAATCGGTAAATATAGACATTTCCATTTTAGCCGTCACTTTTATTTACTATTACAACAAATTCATAAAGGAAGTAAGCGGTGGGAAAACTTATCAACAATGTGGTAATTTGTGGGAAATAGTGGTAAATATAGTTTATATTTGAGTTCTAAATAAATACCGCAAAGTGCAACACCTGATTGGAACATATGAATGTAAAGCTGACGCAAAAGGGCGCATCATGATGCCTATTGCAATTAAAAAGCAGTTAGCGGTATCTTTATCTGAAGGTTTTGTTTTAAAAAGAGCGGTATTTAATCCTTGTTTAGAATTATATCCGATGAAGGAATGGTTGGGGTTGATGGAGAAAGTAAATGTACTAAATCGATTTAATAAAAAGAACAATGATTTTATTCGACGTTTTACCGCTGGTGTCAAAACAGTCGAAATGGATGTTTCTGGTCGTCTTTTGATACCAAAAGATCTAGTGACTCATGCAAAAATTTCTAAAGAAGTAGTGGTTTCTTCTACAGTTAATATTCTTGAAATTTGGGATAAAACGCTTTATGAAACAGCGATAGACGAGGCAGCTCTTGATTTTGGGGCCTTAGCAGAGGAAGTCATGGGAGATAAAAATGAGGACACAATATCATAATCCGGTTCTTCTTCAAGCCTCTCTTGAAGGTTTGCGTATCCGTCCCAACGGCACCTATGCTGATGTAACTTTTGGAGGGGGGGGTCATTCTAGAGCAATTTTAGAGGAATTAAATGAAGAAGGACGATTGCTGGGGTTTGATCAGGATACAGATGCCTTAAGGAATAGTATTGAAGACTCACGATTTGATTTTGTAGCAGCAAATTTCAGTCACCTTACGCAATATTTGAAATACCATAAAATTGAAAAGCTAGACGGAATTTTGGCGGACTTTGGTGTGTCTTCTCATCAGTTTGACACCCAAGAACGTGGTTTTTCAATACGAACAGATGCTCGACTAGACATGCGCATGAATCAGGCTCAATCCTTAGATGCACATGAAGTGATTAACACCTACACAGAGGAGCGACTGCGTTCGCTCTTTTTCGAATATGGAGAGTTAAAGAATTCAAAGAGTGTGGCAAAAAAAATAGTTGCAGCACGAGAGGAAAAAGATATTGTTACCACGATGAATTTAATAGAGCTGGTCAGACCGCTGGTTCCTCAGCGTATTGAAAATAAAATTTTAGCGCAACTTTTTCAGGCACTTCGGATTGAGGTGAATAATGAATTGGAAGTTTTAAAATCATTTTTAATACAAGCCACTGAAGCTTTGGCTAAGGGGGGAAGGTTGGTTTGTATTTCTTATCACTCTCTTGAGGATCGCTTGGTAAAAAGATTTATTCAGACTGGAAGTTTTGATGGTGAGCTTGAGAAAGATTTTTATGGGAATCCGATTAAACCTTTATCCAAAATTGGAAAATTAATTATCCCTTCCCCAGAGGAGATAAAGGATAATGGCAGAGCAAGAAGCGCCAAACTAAGAATAGCAGAAAAGATATGAATAAGATTTTATCCTTACTGAACATCGAATTCTTAATAAAAGAAGATGCTTTTAAAAATTGGAGAATGATCTTATTTGTATCTGCTTTAGCAATGTTTATGATTGCTAGCGGACATAGTGCAGATCGTAAGATTTTTAAAATAGCTTCTTTAAATGCCGATATCCGGGCTTTAAAGAGTGATTTTATTGAAGGTAAAAAGGTGTTGATGGTTTTAAAAAAAGAGACTACAGTAACTCAGCTTTTAGCAGAAAAAGGAATTGGACCTGCAGCCACTCCACCTATTAAAATAAATATTAGCAATGATTAGTAATTCCGATCATAACAAACCTCTCATGCCTCGGTTTTACCTGTTGGTAATTTCCTTGTCTCTGTTTGCTTTTGTTTTAATTGGAAAATTGATTTTCATCCAGTTTTATCAAAATAGCGAAGGAGTAAGTTTCAGTTCCGACTCCATTATAAAAAATGTTGTTTTGGAACCTAGCAGAGGAAATATATACGCTTCGGATGGAAATATTTTGGCAACCTCCATATCGCGATATGAATTGCATTGGGATGCCATGGTTGCTTCTCAATTGAGCTTTGAAAACAATAAAGAGGCATTGGCAGACTCATTGGCTTTGATGACAGCAACTTCTCCAAAAGAAACATTGAATCTTCTTAATAGGGTCAGAAAGCAAAAAAACAGGTACTGGTTGATTGCTAAAAACATTTCGTATTCCGAGTATATGAGATATAAAAGCTTTCCAATTTTTAATAAAAGTGCCTACAAAGGGGGCTTGATTGTAGAACAACAAATTGTTAGAGAAAATCCACTTGGTAAAATTGCCGAGCGCACAATAGGTTATGAATTAAAAGATAAGGATGGAACTTTTTTTAGAGTAGGTTTAGAGGGAGCTTTTTCACAATATTTACGAGGAAATACGGGATTGCGATTAAAGCAGAAAATTGCAAATGGACAGTGGAAACCCATCAGTGATTCGAATGAAAAAGAACCTACTGAGGGTTATGATTTGCATACCACCATTGATGTCAATATTCAAGACATTGCTCACAATGCTTTACTTAGTCAGTTAGAGAAATTCGAGGCAGAGCATGGAACCGTTGTGGTCATGGAGGTGAAGACGGGAGCAATAAAAGCCATCGCTAATTTGGGAAGAACCAATAACGGAAAGTATTTTGAAAAACTGAATTATGCGGTAGGAGAAGCTCATGAGCCAGGTTCAACGTTTAAGCTCATGGGAATGATTGCTGCGCTTGAAGACAAGGTTGTAGATGTTGATACTGAAATTGAAACAGGTAATGGTGAAATGCTTTTTTATGGAAAGTATAAGGTTAAGGACTCTAAGCGGGGGGGGTATGGAACCCTTTCAGCTGCAAAGGCTTTTGAGGTTTCTTCAAATGTGGGCTTAGTTAAAATAGTGTATGATAATTATAAAAATAATCCAAAAAAGTTTGTAGATCGATTATATAATATGGGAATCAATAAGCCCTTGGGTCTTCCGATTAAAGGAGAAGGTGTACCTAAAATTCCTTATCCATCTGATTCTGATTGGGATGGTTTGGATTTACCCTGGATGGCCTATGGTTACGGTGTTGCAATAACCCCATTACAAACTTTGGCTTTTTATAACGCGATTGCAAATGATGGTGAAATGGTTAAGCCTAGGTTTTTGGAGGAAATTAGCAATTTTGGAAATGTTCCGACCAAGGTTTTTTCAAAGCAAATATTGAATCCTTCTATCTGTTCTGTTGAGACTTTAGAGAAGGTTCAAGGGATGATGTATAATGTAGTTGATAAGAAATGGGGAACAGGGTATTCAATAAAAGATCCATTGTTGAGTATGGCCGGAAAAACAGGAACCTGTCAAGTTGATTATACTTCAGAGAATGTTCAATATATCGCAAGCTTTGTAGGATATTTTCCTGCAGAAGAACCTAAATACTCTTGTATTGTTGTAATTCATCGTCCTGACAAAACAAAAGGCTATTATGGAGCAACGGTTGCAGCGCCAGTATTCAAGAGAGTTGCCAAGAAAATATACAATGATATCCCACATCAAGTGAGTGTCAAGCGCTCTGACCTCATTGCTTTGTCTGAGAAAACACAAAGATCAATTTTTAAGACCGTACCTGATGTAGCCGGTATGTCACAAGAAGCAGCGAAAATCAAGTTAGAGGGAATGGGTTTTACAGTTGTTTTGAAAGGGCAAGGAGAAGTTATAAACCAATCCATTAAGCCGGGAGCAAAGATTCAAACCAGTCAAAAAATAATTCTAGAACTTTCATGAAAATACTTCAAGACATATTATTTGGGGTATCAATTGATGCAATAGTCGGTGTAACCACGATTTCTGTGAGCGGGGTCACTTTCGATAGTAGAATTGTTCAAAGTGATTTTGTATATGTTGCTCAAAAAGGAGTGGTTTCAGATGGGCATGACTTTATATCGCAAGCCATTTTAAAAGGAGCTAAAGCTATAATCTGTGAGAATATACCTGAGGAATATGAAAAGGGAATTGTTTATGTTAAAGTTGAAAATTCCTCAAAAACACTTGGACTTATAGCCTCAAATTTTTATGATAATCCATCCAAGAAGTTGACTTTGATCGGTATTACTGGGACCAATGGAAAAACGACTATCGCTAGTTTACTCTATACTTTATTTACTTCGGAGGGTTATGATTGTGGTTTGCTTTCAACAGTGAAAATTGTTTATGGTTCCAAGCATTTTGAAAATTTGCATACAACGCCCGATGCTGTTGCAATCAATAAGCATTTAGCGGCAATGGTTCAGTCAGGTTTCACCCATTGTTTTATGGAAGTTTCATCGCATGGTATTGCCCAAAATAGAATTGAAGGCTTAAATTTTTCAGGGGGAGTTTTTTCAAATTTGACTCATGATCATCTGGATTATCACGGAGATTTTAAGCACTACCGTGACACAAAAAAGCGATTCTTTGATCAATTACCAAAGACTGCTTTTGCATTAACCAATCTTGATGATAAAAATGGAACTTTTATGCTGCAGAATACGGAAGCTAAAAAGTATTCATATGCAACGCATCGGCAGGCGGATTTTAAAGGAAAGATTTTAGAATGTCAATTTTCAGGAATGTTGCTCAAAATTCAAATGCAAGAAGTATGGACTAGTTTAATTGGCGCTTTTAATGCTCAAAATGTACTGGCAGTCTTTGCTGTGGCAAGTCTATTGGAACTTCCCAACTTATCCATTTTAAAGAGAATTAGTGAATTGAAGAGTGTAGATGGAAGATTCCAAACGCTTCAGGCTCCAAATGATGTTACGGTGGTCATAGATTATGCACATACGCCCGATGCTTTGGAGAATGTTTTGCAAACAATAGAAACAATTAGAACACGAAACGAAACTTTAATAACCGTTGTCGGTTGTGGTGGTAATCGAGATCAGGAGAAACGTCCTATGATGGCAGATGCTGCCGCTAGATACAGTGATAAGGTGATTTTCACTTCGGATAATCCAAGAGATGAGGACCCAGGTCGGATCATTTCAGAAATGATGAAAGGAGTTCCTGCTGAGCACTATAAAAAAGCCTTAAAAGTAACCCTTCGTGAGGAGGCTATTGCAATGGCGGGGCAGTTAGTTAAAAGAGGGGATATTGTGCTAATTGCAGGAAAAGGACACGAAACTTATCAAGAAATTAAGGGTGAGCGATTTCCGTTTAGTGATTTGGAAATGGCAAAACAAATTTTTTTAAACACGGATTAACTATGCTGTATTATTTGTTTGAACTATTAGAAAAATTATACCAACTCCCGGGAGCAAGTGTATTTCAGTACATCTCATTTAGAGCGGCTGCTGCAGTTATAATTTCGATGGGGTTTTCAATGGTTTTTGGCACAAAAATAATAGGGTATTTAAAGCGTCAGCAAATAGGAGAATCCATTAGAGACCTTGGCTTAGAGGGACAAAAAGAAAAAGAAGGAACTCCAACTATGGGAGGGTTGATTATTATATTGAGCACACTAATTCCTGTACTTCTTTTGGCTCGTTTGGATAATGTTTATATTCTTCTTTTGTTGGTTACGCTCGTTTGGATGGGTTTCATTGGTTGGCTAGATGATTATCTAAAGATTTTTAAAAAAAATAAAGAAGGTTTACAAGGTAAATTCAAAATTATCGGACAAGTGTTGTTGGGTGTTTTTGTAGGAGCAACACTCTATTTTAATTCAGAGGTAACCGTTAGAACGGATGTCGTTGCATTAAATGGAGTTGAAAATGCTATTGTTACACCTGTAAATCAGAATATTAAAGCAACACTCACCACAATCCCATTGCTAAAAAATAATGAGTTTGATTATCAATCATTGATTGGTTGGATGGGCGATTCTTCTAAGAGCTATACTTGGTTAGTTTTTATTCCCATTGTAATTTTTATCATAACCGCTGTTTCCAATGGTGCCAATTTAACCGATGGAATTGATGGATTGGCAGCAGGAACATCTGCTATTATTGTTTTTGCATTGGGCATTTTTGCTTGGGTTTCTGGGAATGTGAATTTTGCCTCTTATTTGAATATCATGTATATCCCCAATGTAGGGGAAATTTCCATTTTTATTGCTGCATTTTTAGGCGCTTTGATTGGATTCTTATGGTATAACACTTATCCTGCACAAGTTTTTATGGGGGATACAGGAAGTTTGGCCATAGGGGCTGTTATTTCTGTAATTGCGATAATTGTGAGAAAAGAATTATTGATTCCTCTATTGTGTGGCGTATTTTTTATCGAAACCCTTTCGGTTATTTTACAAGTGAGTTACTTTAAATATACCCGATCTAAAACAGGGGTGGGTCAACGTATTTTCAAAATGTCTCCCTTACATCATCACTACCAGAAACTTGGATTTCATGAAAGTAAAATTGTCGCTCGTTTTTGGATCGTAGGAATTGTTTTGGCTGTCCTTACCATCGTAACCTTAAAACTAAGATAATGCAAGAAAAGATCGTTGTTTTAGGAGCAGGAGAAAGTGGAATTGGAGCTGCATTGTTGGCAAAAAAGAAAGGCTTTGATGTTTTCCTTTCTGATAAAAAAAATATTGCAGAAGAGTTGCAAGTCCTATTAAATAAAGAGTCTATTGGGTGGGAAGCTGGAATGCATACGCTTGAGTTTATGAAAGGAGTTCGTACAGTTGTGAAAAGCCCTGGAATTCCCGATACCCTCCCCTTGATACAAGACTTAAAGAAGCAAGGAAGTAAAATAATTTCTGAAATTGAATTTGCCTCTCAATATACCCATGCCACTTTGATTGGAATTACGGGGACAAATGGGAAAACTACCACCACGATGCTTACCTATGAAATATTGAAAAATGCAGGATTGAATGTAGGTTTAGCAGGAAATATTGGAACTAGTTTTGCACGACAAGTTGCGCAAGAAGAGTTTGATTATTATGTCTTAGAAATTAGCAGTTTTCAGTTAGATAATATTAGAAATTTCGCCCCTCATATTTCAGTAATTACCAACATTACCCCAGACCATCTCGATCGTTATCAATACAGTTTAGAGGAATATATTCAGGCCAAATTGAAGATTTTCCAAAATCAATCTCAAAAGGATTTTATTCTCTTCAATGTTGATGATCCAATTTTAAGTGAAGCGCTTTCGAATCATCAAAGTAAAGCGATAAAAATTCCCTATGGTTTTGAAAATCAAGATCAGGGGGTAACCCACAAAAAGAATCATTTTGTATTTAAACAAAAAAATAAAGAAGTCATGATCAATACAGCTCAATTTACCCTAGCAGGAAGACACAACCTTTTGAATGCAATGGCAGCAGCAACAATTGGTAGTTTGTTGGATATTAGCAAAGAAAGTATAAGAGACAGTCTGACACATTTCAAAGGAGCTCCGCATAGAATGGAAAAAGTTTTGACCATTCAACGTGTAAATTATATTAACGATTCCAAGGCTACAAACGTGAATGCAACCTATTTTGCTCTTGAGAGTATAGGTACTCCTTTGGTTTGGATTGTGGGAGGGGTCGATAAAGGGAATAATTATGATAGCCTTTTGCCTTTAATTAGAACGAAAGCTAAAGCCATTGTTTGTTTAGGAGTGGATAATCAGAAACTCAAAGACACTTTTGAAGGAATCACGGATATTTTTATTGAAACACAGTCGATGACTGAGGCAGTAAAAATTGCACATAAAGTGGCTGGACCCAAAGAGACAGTTTTGTTGTCTCCCGCTTGTGCAAGCTTTGATTTATTTAAAAATTATGAAGACAGAGGAGATCAATTTAAAAGCGCAGTGAGAAATTTATAAATTATGTTTCAATCATTAAAAGGAGATAAAGTATTATGGGGAATTTTGGCATTGTTAGCCATATTTTCCTTTTTACCTGTTTTTAGTGCAAGTTCAAACTTAGCCTATGTCGTAGGAAGAGGCACCCCTTGGGGTTATTTGGTTAAGCATTTCGTGATTTTGAGTATCGGGTTTGTTTTAATGTTTTCAGTTCACAGAATACCATACAATTATTTCAAAGGGATTTCTATTTTAATGCTCCCAGTGGTTATGTTATTATTACTTTATACAGCCAGTCAGGGAACGGTCATTGAGGGTGCAAATGCGAGTCGTTGGATTCGAATACCCATCATTGGACTTAGTTTTCAAACCTCAACTTTAGCATCGGTAGTCTGTATGGTTTATACCGCTTATTTCTTTTCGAAATATAAAGACCATTCGAAGTCTTTTAAAAACTCTTTACTTCGTTTGTGGCTTCCAATCTTTATTGTGGTCTTGTTGATTTTTCCTTCAAACTTATCGACTGCAGCGCTTTTGTTTTTGATGGTTTTAATTGTTTCATTCATAGCGGGTTATCCAATGAAATATTTACTAGCTATTTGTGGTACAGGTTTGGCAGCGGTTTTATTGTTTTTTCTCATGGTTAAAGCTTTTCCTGGTGTTTTTCCCAATCGTGTAGATACATGGATGAACCGAATTGAAAACTTTAGTAGTGGGGAAAGTTCTGATGGTAATTATCAAGTAGAGCGGGCAAACACTGCGATTGTTACAGGAAAAATTTTTGGTGTGGGCGCAGGTAAGAGTAGAATGAAAAATTTTTTACCGCAAAGTTCCTCAGATTTTATTTACGCCATTATTGTAGAGGAGTTTGGTTTGATAGGAGGAATAGGTCTTATCGTTCTCTACCTATTGTTACTTTTCAGGATTGTGGTTATTGCACATAAGACTACAGGTGTATTTGAAAAGCTTGTTGTTATAGGGCTGGGAATACCCATTATTTTTCAAGCTTTTATTAATATGGGAGTTGCTTTACAAGTTCTTCCAGTAACTGGACAAACCTTACCCATGATTAGTAGCGGTGGAACTTCTGCATGGATGACTTGTATTGCTATGGGGATCATATTGAGTGTGAGTGCTAAAAAAGAAAGTGAAGAAGAATTAGATTTTGAAAATAATAGTGAAAACAATCCAATAAGTATATTAAGTGAAACCATATAAACTTATCGTATCGGGAGGAGGTACTGGGGGGCATATTTACCCTGCCTTGGCGATTGCTGAAGCATTTAAAGCGCAGTTTGCTTTGCCGGATATATTGTTTGTTGGAGCAAAAGGGAAAATGGAAATGGAAAAAGTTCCAAAGGCCGGTTTTGAGATAGAGGGGATTTGGATTAGCGGTTTTCAACGCTCACTTTCATTTCAAAATATTTTATTTCCCTTGAAAGTTTTAGTTAGCTTAATTCAGTCTTTTTTTATTATTAAAAAATTTAAACCAACCGTAGTGGTTGGGACTGGAGGTTTTGCCAGTGGTCCATTATTGCAAATGGCACAATGGTTAAATGTACCAACTCTAATTCAAGAGCAAAACTCTTATCCTGGAATCACAAACCGTATTTTAAGTAAAAAGGTGGATAAAATTTGTGTAGCCTATGAGGAAATGGAGCGTTATTTTCCTCAATCTAAAATTAGATTGACTGGAAACCCCATTCGACCATTGATGTTAGATCATACCATTACCCCTGCTGATGCAAAATCGTTTTTTGGATTAAATCCAGAGAAAAAGACTTTGGTAATTATTGGAGGAAGTTTAGGGGCAAGACGAATTAACGAGTTGGTTGCCGCCCAAGTTGAGTTCTTCAAAAGGCACTCCCTTCAAGTCATTTGGCAATGTGGGGCATTGTATTTTGAAAAGTATAAGAAATTTGCTCAAGAGGATGTAGTTGTACGCCCATTCGTATATGAAATGGAGCAACTCTACACGGCTTCTGATGTCATTATCTCCAGAGCTGGAGCGGGTAGTATATCGGAATTGAGTTGTGTAGGAAAACCGTTACTATTAATTCCTTCGCCCAATGTGACTGCAAATCATCAATTCCACAATGCGCAGGCCTTGGTGAAAAAAGGTGCCGCCTTACTGTTGGAGGAGAGAGAGTTGGATTCAAAATTTCAAGAGGTGTTTAGTACTTTGATAACCAACAATACACTTAATAAGGAAATGCAAAGAGAATTAAGGGCGTTGGCTAAGCCCAATGCAGCGCAAGATATTGTCAACGAAATAATGCATTTAGTATGAAAAAACAAGACTTTCTGACTTATTTTTTTATTGGCATCGGAGGTGTGGGAATGTCAGCTTTAGCGCGTCTATGCAAAAGACAAGGACATGAGGTTTTTGGTTATGATAAAACGCGCTCTTCAGTAACTCAAGATTTAGAGCAAGAAGGAATGTATATAACCTATGATGGATCTATTGAGGCACTACCCAAAGAGGTTTTAAGTACTGATGTTGAGGTTGTTTATACCGCTGCAATTTCAGTAGATCACCCTCAATTAATGTACTATACCTCCAAAGGAAATCGAATTCGGAAGCGTGCAGTTTTTCTCGCGGATTCTATTGAAAAGAGTAAGGTTTTAGCTGTAGCAGGGACCCATGGAAAAACAACAACATCGGCTATTTTAACCCATATTTTTTCTGTAACGAGGCAATCATTTTCTTCTTTTATGGGAGGCTTTTTGAATGGTAATAACTCAAATTTAATAGGAGAAGGAGATGAGTTTATGATTGTAGAAGCGGATGAGTATGATCGTTCTTTTTTAAAATTACATCCTAGTATTGGAAGTATCACTTCGATGGATGCGGATCATCTTGATATTTATGAAACTGCAGAAGCATTTGAGGCTGCCTTTGTTCAATTTTCCAAACAGATTGAGCAGAATCTTATCCATGCCTATGGTCTTCCTTTAAAGGGATTGACATTCGGTATTGATGTTGAGGCAGATTACAAAGCATTTAATATACACTTCAGAAATATGGGGTACAGTTTTGATTTGAATACTCCAAAAGGCATGTTTAAAGAAATTACTTTCAATCAAATAGGCAAACATAATATTGCGAATGCAGTTTGTGCTATTGCTATGGCAGATCAGGCGGGAATTCCAATGGAATCCATATTAAAGGCGTTAGAAACATTCCCAGGCGTATATCGACGAATGAATGTTTTTGAATGGAAAAACGCGCTGGTGATCGATGATTATGCACATCATCCAACTGAATTAAGAAAAGTTTTAGAGACATTGAAAGAGTCTTTCCCAGACCGAAAAAACTGTGTTATTTTTCAGCCCCATCTATTTTCAAGAACCCAAGATTTTATGGACGGCTTTTTAAGTGTTTTAGCATCATTTGATGAGGTGGTGTTGTTGGATATTTATCCGGCAAGAGAAGAGCCTATTTTAGGCATTAGTTCGAGAAAAATTTTAGAGGATTTAAATCACACCCATAAAAAGCTAATAGAAAAAAAAGAGATAAAAGAAGTGATGGAGTTCAGTGATGCAACCGTTTTTGCATTTTTAGGAGCTGGAGATATTGGAGTAGAAGTTCAATCGTTGAAAAATCAATTTGTTCTAAAATGAAGATAAATAAAGCTTACTTTTTTCTTGCTTTCATGATCCTTGTTTTGATTGGACTCTCATGGTTTTCTTTACAGCGTAATCAAGTTCGCGAAAAGCAAAATATTTTGGTTGATTTTACTCAATCTCCCCGCTTTTTAGACACGATTTCGGTTAATAAAATGTTAACACAATACTGGAGTGCTAAGTCAGTTCAGGAGAAAGATAGTTTAGATTTGGATATGTTAGAAGACCAATTAAAAAGCGTTGACGTGATTGAAAATGCGGAAGTTTTTATGCTCCATGAGGGAGACTTGGCAGTATCCATTACAGAGCGAATACCAACATTCATTATTGAATC
>JAURBX010000011.1 GCA_030828745.1 Flavobacteriaceae bacterium
ATGATTTGTTCTTTTAAAATTTGTGGAAGCGGTTTGCGCCATACTTGCAAGAGGGAATATGCCAATAAATTTACCCGGACATCGTTATATTCAAAGCGGCTGCCTGGGGTGTAAAACGTCCTGTTTTTCCAGGCGTCTATGCTGCCCTCTTTGGGAGGTCTATCCGCCCAATCATGACTTCCCCAGAGCGTGCCGGACCAATCGGAAGATTGGTTGAGAAGATATTCCCAGGTGATTTGTTGATTGTGATTTCCATCAAAAGTTGTGTCCCATAGTGTTGCACTTACTTTATCTTTAGGGAAAATTAAGTTTTGATCCACTGCTAAACCCGCTAGAGTTGAGAGATAACTTTTAGTCACACTAAAGGTCATGTCTACTCGCTCAATATCTCCCCAAGTAGCAATTTGATAGCCCTTTTTTAAAATTATTCCTGCGGGACCTCCTCTCTTTTTGGTAGGCCCTAAAATTTTATGGTAAGGCTCGTGTGCAAACCCCTTTAAAATGGCAATTCGTAAGTCTCGAGAACCACTGTATTCGTTTTCTTTAGCAAAGTCAATTGCAGCGTTTAGTTTTTCAGCCTCTATCTTAAATTCTTTGGGTTCTTTTTGTTCCCAAAGACCCTTTGCTGGGGGAAAATAGTTTTGACTAAAGACCAAGGAGCCATTAAAAAAAAGTATTAAAAGGAGTTTGAAAAAAAGCTTCATAAAAGAGAAATCTAGTTTTATTGTTGTGTTGGAGTTTAAAGATAAGTAAATTAGAATTTCATTAATCTTTTTCTTTAAAAATGAAACCTGATTTGCATATCACAGCCTTAGAAGTTCCAATAATTTGGGAGCAGACATTACAAAATCGAATTTTTATTGAGAAACAATTTCAGGGACTTCCTCAAAAATCGGATCTTGTTCTCATACCCGAAATGTTTACATCTGGATTTACAATGAAACCTCAAGAGGTGGCTGAAACCATGCAAGGTGAGACGATTCAATGGATGAAAGAATGGGCAGCAAAACTGGGCAGTGCGCTAGGAGGAAGTTTAGTGATTGAAGAAGAAGGAAAATTTTATAATCGATTTATTTTTATTACTCCTGCAGGGACGCTTTCCTTTTATGACAAGCGACATCCTTTTACCTTAGCGGGAGAACATTTGGTTTACGCCTCAGGGAGTAACGACGGAATTTTAGAATACAAAGGATGGAAAATATGTTTACGCATTTGTTATGATTTACGTTTTCCTGTATGGTCTCGAAACATTCAAAATTATGATCTTTTAATCTATGTTGCCAACTGGCCAAAACCTAGGATTAATGCTTGGGATACCTTGCTGCAAGCGCGCGCCATTGAAAACATGAGCTATGTGATTGGAGTTAATCGTATTGGTGAGGATCAGAAAGGGCACCTATATCCGGGACATACGGCTGTTTACGATGGCTTAGGGAATTGTATTTCAGTGAAATCGAAAATGTCAGAATCAGGAATTTCAGCAAAACTTAATTTTCAGGAACAGCAAGAACTCCGGAAACAGTTGCGCTTTCTTGAGGATCAGGATAATTTTGACTTGTATTAAACGTTTCATTCATGTCCCAGTTGGCTCTCAAGTCAATCTCTTTCCAATAATAAATTACTTCTTCAGGTTGAATTTTCTCTAAGTAATTACCCGTGTCCCATTGTTTATTTCCATTGGGATCTTCTAGGAGTCGGACACTATATTTCCCTGCATTTAACAATTCAAAAGAATAATTATTGCCTGGCACAAGGGAATCATAACGGCGAACTACTTTTTTATTATTCAACAATTCAATGATATAAGGGTGAGGGCTTTGGTGTTGAACGCGTAAATAGATATTTCCGTAATCTTCAATTTTTTTAGTGGAAGTTTTAAAAACAAGCGTATCATGGGTTTGTCCCCAAAAATCTTTGAGGGCATTGGGCAGGAGTTTTATTTGATAACGGTCATTGGGAGACACCTCAAAATCGACAGTAACACGATCATAATTTTCTTGAATTTTCAGAGAGGCCGGAATTTGAATTGTATCTACATTGGTTACAATGACTTGTTCGGCATCTACTTCGGTAATCGGTAAATTAGCATTTATTTCAAATTTACTTGTTAAGCCTAATCCTCCGGGAGTGAACTTTTTGACAACTAAGGAATCTTCGATGGGATTCTTGAAATAAACCGTTTTTGTTCGCAAGGTGTCTTGAATCTCAAATTCAAATTTCAGAGAGTCCAAAACGGGACCCTTAAACCAATAATTTAAAGTATCTGAAGTGCGGCTTTTATTAACAAGGGATTGAAAGTTCTCTGGGACTTCACTTGTCATTTTAAAAGGTTCTTCTTTGCGATCACCATAATAGGCTAGTGCAATATGATGATCGTTAATGAAATAGGGTTTGTCCCAAACGAATTTAGTACGCTCTTTAAAAATTCGTAAATCAATTACGGAATCTTGGGGAAGCTCGATGAGTCGATCTACAAAGCCTATTTTGTCTGAACTTTGATCAAACAAATAATTTCCTGCCACATCTTCAAGAGCGATCAGGGCATATTTTCCAGCACGTAAGTTTTGAAAACGATAGATGGTCGTATCCAAAGTACTGGTTACATACAAGGGTTTTTGGGTGTAAATCGTAGAGTCTTTGTAGGTGCTGTCAACGGGGTAAAGTTGTAATGAAATAAAAGGACTAGTCTGTTTTTCAAAAGCATCAGTAATGCGTCCTTTAATATACATGGAGTCTATTGTAGCGCCTGTAGATAAGGTGTAAGTTAGATAGGAGCTGGGATTGGATTCATTAAAATCAACAATTCCTTCACCAAAATTAAAGGTGTAAGTGGTATTCTCTAAAAGAGTGTCCATCAATTTGATGTTTACTTTTTTGGAAGCCCCCGTGGTTGGATATACTGTGTACTGGTCTGAATTTAGCGGAGGAGAGATAATGAGCTGTTTACCTACATCTTTTAGGGTAATATATTCATCAAAAGTGAGCGTGATTTCCTCCTTGTCAAAAAAAGTGCTGTTCATTTTTGGAGAGGAGTTAGTTAAAATGGGAGGAATAGAATCCTTAGGGCCACCCGTTGGAGATGCTCTTTTAGCACACTGTATTGTAGTGAGCAGAATGATACCTATCATTAAAAGTGAACCGGTTCTTTTCATTTTTTTAAGATTACCCACAAAATAACACAATATTCTACTTACAACCTACACGCCAAGGCAGCGATACTTAATTTTATTGAACTATTTTTTTTGAGTGCATCCGCGCAAGCGTTCAAGGTTGCGCCTGTTGTGATCACATCATCTATCAAAAGGAGATGCTTTGGTAAATTTATAGAGGATGAATTTACTTTGAAAGCATCTTTGATTTCTGTCCAACGTGCCTCCTCCCCAATATGTGCTAGGGCTCTTGTTTTTTTTGACCTGATCAGGACTTTTGTGAAATGGGGTATTCCTAATTTTTTAGAGAGAATTTTTCCAATGATTTCAGCCTGATTAAAGTCTCTTTTTCTTTCCCTTGAGGGATGTAGAGGAACAGGGATAATTCCCTCTATTTTTTCAAAAAAAACACTTTCATTAAGTGTGTTTGCCAAATAGTGAGCGAGAATGATTCCGCACTGATGGTTTCCGTTGTATTTAAATCTGTGAATTAAATGTGCAATCCGTCCTTCTTTTTGAAACGTAAATGCAGCTGATGCTGCCTCCAGTGAAAATAATAGTTTTAGTTTTTTAAAAACGGGGTTATTATGGATTTGATGAAAATGGGTTTGGGGAAGTTCTATTTGACATCTCAAACAAAGAGCCACCTCATGAAAATTTAAATACTGATTGCAACCCAGACAACTTCTTGGAAAAAGGAGGTCTGAGAAGGATTGAAGCGTAGGAGGGAGTAATTTTTTCATAGATTCCGATTCAGAGTTCCGTAAAAATAACAAAAAGGATTATTTTTGCGCCATGGCTCAACAAACAGATCAATTCAAAAAAGTAATTTCCCATGCCAAGGAGTATGGTTTTGTGTTTCCATCAAGTGAAATTTATGACGGTTTAAGTGCCGTTTATGATTATGCTCAAAATGGATCTGCATTAAAAAATAACATTCGAGAGTACTGGTGGAAATCCATGGTACAACTTCATGAAAACATCGTAGGAATAGATGCTGCAATTTTTATGCATCCAACAACTTGGAAGGCTTCAGGACATGTAGATGCTTTTAATGATCCTTTGATTGACAATAAAGTCTCTAAAAAGCGATACCGTGCGGATGTGTTGGTAGAAGATTATGTTGCCAAAATTGAGGCTAAAATGGAGAAAGAAGTTGCCAAAGCTGCCAAACGTTTTGGAGACTCTTTTGACGAAGCGCAGTTTAAAACTACAAATCCAAGGGTTTTGGGATATCAAGAAACAGCAAACACCATTCTAAAACGTTTGGGGCAGTCTTTAGAAAAAGAAGATCTAGCCGATGTAAAAGCCTTGATTGAAGAACTCGAAATTGCTTGCCCAGAATCGGGTTCAAGAGATTGGACCGATGTAAAGCAATTCAATTTAATGTTTGGGACAAAATTGGGAGCGTCTGCGGATTCTGCCATGGATTTGTATTTACGACCAGAAACCGCACAAGGAATTTTTGTAAACTTTTTAAACGTCCAAAAAACGGGGCGAATGAAACTTCCTTTTGGAATTGCTCAAACGGGAAAAGCGTTTCGTAACGAGATTGTTGCACGTCAATTTATCTTCAGAATGCGGGAGTTTGAGCAAATGGAAATGCAGTTTTTTATTCCACCGGGAACTCAAAAAGAGTGGTATGAACATTGGAAAGAAACCCGTCTAAATTGGCATCTGAATTTAGGCTTGGGAAAAGAAAACTATCGTTTTCACGACCATGAAAAATTAGCACATTATGCAGATGCTGCCTCGGATATTGAGTTTCGTTTCCCTTTTGGATTCAAAGAATTGGAAGGAATCCACTCCCGAACAGATTTTGATTTAAGCAGTCATGAAAAGTTTACTGGAAAAAAACTACAATATTTTGATCCTGAACGTAATGAAAATTATGTGCCTTATGTCGTCGAAACTTCAATAGGATTAGATCGAATGTTTTTGGCAGTTTTTTCAAATGCTTTAACTGAAGAGGTTTTAGAGGATGGATCTACGCGTACGGTTTTAAAACTACCTCCAGCACTTGCTCCAACGAAGGTAGCCGTTTTGCCGTTGGTTAAAAAAGATGGTTTACCAGAGCTTGCACGTTCAATTGCGGATGAGTTAAAATGGAGTTTTTCTACTAATTATGATGAGAAAGATGCGGTAGGAAGACGCTATCGTCGACAAGATGCTTTAGGAACTCCTTATTGTATTACCGTAGATCATCAAAGTTTGGAAGACCAAACCGTAACCCTGCGTGAGCGTGACAGTATGAAACAAGTACGAATTTCTATTGTAGATTTAAAAAAGGAGATTACGGAACATGTTGCATTAGAAACTTTGCTGCGTAAACTTTAAAAACGTTTTCCGATCGAGAGTCCGATTCTAGGATAAGCATCTATTTCTTGCTCATTTAGAAAACGACCTGCACCTGCAAAAATCTCAAAAGCATAATTATTGTGGTTAACAAATTTATAGCCTAAAATGACTCCAAGTGAGATTCCTACGTATTCTTGAGTGTATAAATCACCATATCTATTTGTGTCATAGTCGTAGTCAAAGAAATCGGTTTCTCCCACGTTTAATCCAGAAAAAACTTCGGTGTAAAGACCTTTATTGTCTAATTTATCTCGGTTTTGGAAATAGATTCGATAGAAGGGGGCAATCTCAAATTTTTCATAGCGGTATCCCTCATTGATGTTAAAATTAATAAAACCATAAACCCCATAACTAGAGCTTGGATTTAAATAATGTTCATAGGTAATACCGATCGCTGGCATGATCAATAATTCAAGCATATTTAATTTTAGCTCATTTTTTACAGGATTTTGAAGATGTAAACTGTCTTTGGTATTGATCTGAGAAAGTAAAATTCCAGGAATTAAAAGTAGGCTAAGTAATAAAGTGGAGGGTTTCATGGATTTTTCTTAAAAATTGAATTAGTTTCATTCCAAATTTTATACCAAATACCATTCTAACGAATAATTTTTATAACCAAGAGGATTTTTTATCTTCGTATAAAAACAATTTGAAGGTACTTTCATATAATGTTAACGGAATACGAGCAGCACTCAATAAAGGTTTTGCAGATTGGCTCAAAGCCACTCAAGCCGATGTTATTTGTATCCAAGAAATAAAAGCACTTGAGGAGCAGGTAGACACCGAAGTTTTGGAAGCGTTAGGTTATCATCATTTTTGGTTTTCTGCTCAAAAAAAAGGGTACAGTGGGGTAGCTATTTTTTCTAAAATCAAACCCAATAATGTAAGCTATGGAAGTGGTATTGAACACATGGACTTTGAAGGCAGGATTATTCGTGCTGACTTTGATGAAGTCTCCATCATGAGTTTGTATTTGCCCTCGGGGACAAACATCGATCGATTGGAATATAAATTCAAATTCATGGATGAATTCCAAGATTATATCAATGAATTAAAAAAGGATTTTCCTAATTTAATTATTTGTGGAGATTATAATATTTGCCATGAAGCAATTGATATCCACGATCCCGTTCGAAATAAAAAGGTTTCTGGATTTTTACCCAAGGAACGCGCATGGTTGGACGATTTTATGAACTCGGGCTTTATAGATTCGTTTCGTCACCTAAATTCCCAACCTCATCAATACAGTTGGTGGAGTTATCGTGCAAACGCAAGAAATAATAATAAAGGGTGGCGTATTGATTACGCACTAGTTAGTGCCCCTTTGAAAGACAAAATTAAAGGATCATTCATTTTACCCGAAGCAAAACATTCTGATCATTGTCCGGTGGGAGTTGAATTAAATTTATAAACATGAAAAAACGTTCTTTTTTAGTTCTCCTTACTTTAGTATTGACAGCTTCAAGTTGTGTTTCTACTAAAGTATTCAATGATTTAGAATCTCGTTACGCCACTTTAAAAATAGAGCGAAATAGCCTTGAAAAGTCTAAAGATTCAATTCAACAAGCATGGAATATTTTGGATGGAAAATGGCAAGAAACAGAGGGCTATTTAAAACGTTCACGAGATAGTGTTTCGAATGCGTTGGAGCAGCTAAAAACTTTACAAAAGGAATATGCTTTGCTTGAGCAAAATAGTGATCAAAAAATTCAAGAAAGCATAAGTTCTAATAATGCATTACTGAAAGAAATTGCAATTAAAGAGGCTCAATTATTAGCACGCTCAGAACGGGTAGATCAGTTAGAGCAACTGATGTCAGAACAAAAACAAGCCTTACTCGAATTGAAACAACGTCTTACGGATGCTCTTCTTAACTTTGAAGGAAAGGGATTGACTGTAGAGCAACGAAATGGGAAGGTGTATGTGTCCATGGAAAACAAACTTTTGTTTAGATCGGGGAGTTGGAATGTAGGCGGTGAGGGACAAAAAGCTTTGAGTCAATTAGGGACGGTTTTGGCAGAGAATCCAGACATTATTGTTATGATAGAAGGGCATACAGATAATGTTCCCTTTAGTCCAAAAGAGGCCTTAGAATCCAATTGGGATTTGTCCACAAAAAGAGCAACAGCCGTAGTCAATATTTTATTAAAAAATGACTTAATTTTACCCCAAAACTTAACGGCAGCGGGGCGCAGTGAATATGTTCCTATAGCGCCTAATTCAGATGCAATGGGCCGGGCAGCAAACCGTAGAATTGAAGTAATATTGAGTCCACAATGGGACGAAATAAATGCTTTACTAAATAACTAAATTTATGGACTATAATTTTTTGCCTGATACTGATATAAAAGTTAGTAAAATTTGCTTGGGAACGATGACATGGGGATGTCAAAATAATGAAGCGGAAGGGCATGCCCAAATGGATTATGCCTTGGAACGTGGAATCAATTTTTTTGATACAGCAGAGTTATACCCTGTTCCACCACGTCAAGAGGAACAAGGGGATACAGAGCGATTTATAGGGACTTGGTTTAAAAAAAAAGGGAATCGAGAAAAGGTTATTTTAGCCTCAAAGATCGCAGGTCCCTCAAGTTTTACCCAGCACATTAGGACAGACAAAAACTTTTCTAAAAAAACGATTGATACTGCAATTGAGGGAAGTTTAAAGCGTCTTCAAACCGATTATATTGATTTATATCAAATTCACTGGCCTGAACGCAACACTAACTATTTTGGAAAACGAGGACATAGTTATGAAAAAGGTGAAGTTTGGGAAGAAAATTTTGAGGCTGTTTTAGAGGTGCTAAATGCCCATGTTATTGCTGGAAATATTCGTCATGTAGGCTTGTCTAATGAAACCCCATGGGGAACAATGCGTTACCTTCAAGCACAAAATGAAAACCGGCCTAAAATGCGAACAATACAAAACCCATATTCATTATTGAATAGAACATTTGAAGTTGGAAATGCGGAAGTATGCCATCGTGAAAATGTGGGTTTACTGGCTTATTCCCCTCTTGCTTTTGGTGTGTTAAGCGGTAAATATCGCGAGGGAAATAAGCCCAAAAATGGTCGAATCACTTTATTTCCTAATTACAGTCGATATAGCAATGCCCAATGCAACCAAGCTGTAGATATGTATTACGATCTTGCAACTGCAAATGGAATGACACTCACTCAACTGGCGCTTTCTTTTGTTAATGATCGTCCTTTTGTGACCAGTAATATTATTGGCGCTACTTCTTTAGGGCAACTGAAAGAGAATATTGATACCGCTTCAATTAGACTCTCGGATGAGGTTTTAAAAACAATAGATGAAATTCAAGAGTTAGTTCCAAATCCAGCACCATAGTTTTTTGTAAATTAGAGATTAAAACTACTGGAGTTTATCTAGGGTGTAACAATGTGCAGAAAAAATCGTCTATAACACAAACGTAATGTGCCAAAAAACAATTAAAAATCAAACTAATGAAAACAATTAAATTATTTACACTTGCTTCATTTTTACTTTTGTCTCAGAATATTTTTTCTCAGACGGCAGAAGAAATTATTTCAAATTATTTTGAGAATACTGGAGGTTATGAAAACTGGGGAAATCTTGAAGGAATTAAGATGGTTGCCAACATCAATCAACAAGGCATGGAGATTCCAATGGAAATTTATCAAATGAAAGATGGTAAACAAATGACAATAATCAATTTTCAAGGGAAGGAAATTAAGCAGGGAGTTTTCGATGGGGAGCATTTATGGTCTCATAATTTTATGACTATGGAAGCAGAGGAAAGTGATGCAGAAACGACAGCCAACTTTAAACTAGACATTAATGATTTTCCAGATTCTTTTTATGATTATGCGACAAAAGGATATACCGTTGAATTGATGGGTACTGAAGATTATCAAGGCACGGAAACCTTTAAAATTAAATTAGTGAAGGAGCCTAAGGCGAATGAAGGTGTTGAAGAAGAGGACGTCTCTTTTTATTATTTTGATACCGAAAGCTTTGTTCCTATTGCAATGGAAAATGAAATAAAATCAGGTCCTGGGAAAGGGATGGTCATGGAAATATCTTTTAGTGACTATGAAGAAGTTGAAGGACTTTACTTTCCTTTTTCTCTAACTCAGGGAGTCAAAGGTCAGCCCGGACAACCCATTACCATGAGTGAAATTATTTTGAATCCTGCTGTGGAGGAAAGCAATTTTGCAATTCCTACAAAAGAGTAATTACCATAAACATGAGGTTTTTTATAACAAATACAGTATCCGTTTTTTTACTTTTTACCACTTTCGTTTTTGCTCAAAGCAAAAAATCGAATGAAGGAAAGTCTCTTTTTGGAGATCTTACTGCTAGGCACATAGGACCTGCTTTAATGAGCGGAAGAATTAATGACCTCGAATTACACCCAACGAATAATAAAATTCTGTATTTGGGCGCCGGTGGAGGCGGTGTTTGGAAATCAAATGATGGAGGGGCAACTTTCAATCCGATTTTTGATGAGTATATTCAATCCATTGGAACCGTAACAATAGATCCCAACGATCCTGACCATACCATTTATGTGGGTACAGGTGAAACTTGGACTCGAAATAGTGTTTCCTACGGTGATGGCTTGTATAAATCTACGGATGGGGGTTCAAATTGGAATAAAATTGGGCTTGAAAATTCAGAACGTATTGCGAGTATTGTTGTCAATCCAACCAATGGTCAGGAGATTTATGTTGCCGCTTTAGGGGCATTATGGGGAGACAACGAAGAACGAGGGGTTTTTAAATCTTCAGATGGAGGCGAAACATGGGATAAAGTACTTTATGTTAATGCAAAAACAGGCTGTGCAGATTTGTTGATGGATCCGAACAACCCTGCTATTTTATATGCTTCAATGTGGGAATTTAGAAGGACTGGATGGTCTTTTGATTCGGGAGGTGAAAATAGCGCATTATATAAATCAACAGATGCTGGAAAGACTTGGAATAAAATCCATAATGGATTTCCTCAAGGAAAATTGGGAAGAATGGGTCTTGCCTTAGCGCCTAGTAATCCAGATAAACTTTATACAGTAATTGAAGCTGAAAAGAAAGAAGATAAAGGTTTGTATGCTAGTTCAGATGGAGGGCAAAATTGGGAACAATTGAATAACGATTTTGAAATTACTGTTCGTCCCTTTTATTTTTCCAGAATAGTAGTAGACCCTAAAGATGAAAATGTTATTGTTAAAGGTGGTCTTACAGGATCGATTTCAAGAGATGGCGGAAAAACGTTTAAAAGTTTAGGGAATATGCATAGTGATGTGCATGATATTGTTTTTTCAAACATACATTCAGATATTATGTATTTTGGGACCGATGGCGGTGTTTATCGAAGTTGGAATGGTGGAACCACCTGTGAGATTGTGGAAAATTTACCGCTTTCACAATTTTATCAAATCAGCTTGGATAATGAAACTCCTTATAATGTTTATGGAGGACTTCAAGACAATGGTTCATGGTATGGTCCCTCTTCTTCACCGGGAGGAGTAGAGGCCAGAGATTGGAATTCCATTGGTGTAGGCGATGGTTTTAGAGTTCTAAAACACGCCACTAAAAATATTATATACTCTGAAATGCAGGGCGCCGAAAATGTTTGGCGCATCGACCCTGAAAAACAATTAATAAAGACCATTCAACCTTTGCCTTCAGCGTCGTATGAAAAATTGCGCTTCAATTGGAACGCTCCTATGGCTTTGTGTGCCTCCAATCCAGACAGGATTTACATGGGGAGTCAATACCTGCATCAGTCTGATGACATGGGGGAGACATGGAACGTTATTTCTCCAGATTTAACAACAAATGATCCTGCAAAACAAGATCAAGATAATTCTGGGGGTCTTTCAATGGATAACTCAGGCGCCGAAAATCACACCACAATTTTCACAATTGCTCCGTCTGAGCTCGATGAGAATGTGATTTGGGTTGGTACAGATGACGGGAATGTTCAGGTGACTCAAGATGGAGGTCTAACCTGGACAAATACTGTCGACAACATATCGGGTCTTCCCAAAAACACGTGGTGTTACCATATTGAAACGAGTACGCTAGATAGGGCAACAGCCTACGCAGTTTTTGATGGCCATACGGCAAATGATAAAACCCCATATGCCTACAAGACGACTGATTTTGGAAAAACATGGGTGAATATTATTTCGGAGGAAGTAGCGGGAGTTGCTCGAAATATTCAAGTTGATTATGAGAACCCAGATTTACTCTTTTTGGGAACAGAACTAGGACTTTATATTACCTTAAACGGGGGTGAAAAATGGTATAAATTCACCAATAATATGCCTGCTGTAGCGACTCACTTTATTGACTTGCAAAAGCAAACCAATGATTTGGTTTTAGGCACACATGGGCGTGGAGTTATTATTATTGATGATATCTCTCCACTACGTCAATTGAACGAAACCATTCAAAATAAGACGCTTCATTTTTTTGAAAGTAATCCTACCGTCATAAAAGAAAATCAGAATTTCTCTGGTGGTTTTGGAAATGAAACTCAATTTGTTGGAGCAAATAAATCCAGTCAAGCTCAGATAAAATATCATTTAAAAAAGCGGCATACATTCGGAAAGATGTCAATGGTAATAGTGAATTCAAAAGGAGACACCCTCTCTGAATTAACTCCAGGAAAATCAAAAGGAATAAATATTGTTAACTGGTCCTTTAGACGAAAGCAACCCAAAGTAGCTAAGGGAAAAACATTTTCTTTTGGTGGTTTTACCACTCCAGTATTTCCTGCTGGGAAGTATACTGCAAAAATCACAAAAGGCAAACAAACCTTTGAACATCAGTTTGAATTAATTAACGATCTAAAAAGTAATATATCTCAAGAAGATCGGATGCAAAAAGAGAATGTCATTAATGAGCTCTATGATATGATTGAAGCTTTAGCCTATAGAGTATATGAGTTGGACGCTTATTTGGAGTTTTCAACGACTTCAAAAAAGAAAAAATTAATAAATCAACTCAATGCGCTAAAGGAAACATTGGTTATAACAACTGGAGATAATTATGTGGGTGCAGCTGAGCCACAGTTGAGAGAAAAAATGACTGATATTTTTCAACGTATTGAAGAGAATTACGGTGCACCTAGTCCAGATGAAATTCAAAATTTAGAAAGTATTAAAAATAGATATCAAAAAGCGGCTGATGAATTGGATAAAATCAAAAGGAGATATAAGTTAGACCGTTTGGTTCCACTAAAAACATTTGAAGCGTTTTTAAAGTCTTAGAAAATCAAAAGCACTCTTCAACCCAAAGAGCGTTTTTTTAAACTTTCATAAGGATAAAGTTTCAGGCCATTGAAGGAATAGCATCAATTAGCTTTTGTGTGTATGCTTGTTCCGGATGTTTGTAGAGTTGATCGGCTTCTTGAAGTTCTATTAGGCGTCCTTTTTCCATAACCATTACGCGGTCTGACATGTATTTTACTACAGCTAAGTCATGGGAAATAAAGAGGTAACTTAATCCTAACTCGATTTTAAGGTCGTTCAATAGATTGAGTACTTGAGCTTGAACAGAAATATCAAGAGCAGCGACACTTTCATCACAAATCAAAAGTTTGGGTTCGGTGGCAAGTGCTCGGGCAATTACTGCGCGTTGACGTTGACCTCCAGAAAGTTCGTGTGGATATCGATTCGAAAAGACAGCACTCAATCCGACTTGATTTAATAATTCTACACAGCGCTTTTGCTGCTCATCTGCAGCGCTTGTTATTTGGTGAACGTGCAGTACTTCTGTGATGGCATTTCCTATAGTTTTTAGTGGATGAAGAGCTGCATAAGGATCTTGAAAAATAAATTGAATTTCTTTCCGTAATTTTTGTAAGGTCTGGATAGATTTTACAATGGGCTTTCCTTCATAATGGATACTTCCTTGTGAAGGAGGGTCTAAATAAATTAATGCTTTCGCAAGTGTAGATTTCCCGCAACCAGACTCGCCCACAAGACCCAATGTTTCTCCAGGATAAAGTGAAAAGTCGAGCGCATGTACCGCTTTAAATCCTTTTTGATCACCCCTCCATGTTCTTTTTGCATAGGTCTTTTCAAGCCCTCTAACTTCTAGTAAAGGGGCTTTATTGTAGAGTTTTATATGTCTTTTTTGACGCTCCTCTGAAGAAACTAAATTGGGTTGAAAATCTCCAGATTGATAATCGGCAAGAGTAGGGAGTCGTTTCAGTCGAACGTCTATTTTTGGACGTGCAAAAAGTAAGCCTTTGGTATAGGGATGTTGTGGGTTGTTAAAGAGATTTTCTGTCTCTCCTTCCTCTACAATCTTTCCTTGATACATGACAAAAACTTTATCTGCCAATTGTTTGACCAAAGCCAAATCATGAGAGATGAATAGAATACTCATCTGATACTTTTTTTGGAGGCTTTTGAGCAGTTGAATGATTTCCTTCTGTACGGTCACGTCCAATGCAGTTGTGGGTTCGTCAGCAATGAGCAGTTTTGGTTTGCAGAGCAAAGCCAAAGCAATCATAATGCGTTGTTTTTGACCTCCACTTAGTTGGTGAGGATAGGACTTTAAAATTCGCTTTGTATCTGAAAGTTGAACTTCATTTAAAACAGAAATAATCTCTTGCTTTTGATCTTTTACCGATAGGGGAGTGTGTTGTTGCAATACCTCTTGCAGTTGTTTTCCACACCGCATAGAAGGGTTTAAGCTTGACTGGGGTTCTTGGAAAATCATTCCAATGGACTTTCCCCGAATTTTTTGCCAGTCTTTGGAAGAAAGACGCTGAATATCACTTCCATTAAAAGCCATTTTATCAGCTTCAATACGTGCTTTGTTGGGATGAAGCCCAAGAAGGGATAGAGCAGTTAGAGATTTTCCACTCCCTGATTCTCCCACAAGAGATACAATTTCTTGTGTCCCTATTTTAAAGCTAATGGCATTAAGAAGATTAGCACTTCCAATCTGGAGTGACATGTTTTTTATTTCAATCAAGTGGGAATCACTAGATTTTTGTTTCATTCCCTCTCCTTAAAGGTTTTGTTTTTTCAATTCAGCTACAGCGTGATTAGCTGCACGTGCGGTTAAAGCCATATAAGTAAGCGATGGATTTTGATTGGCTGATGAGGTCATACAGGCACCATCGGTAACAAAAACATTTGGTACGCTGTGTACTTGGTTGTGTTTGTTCAATACAGATGTTTTCGGATCTTTACCCATTCTTGCAGTTCCCATTTCATGGATTCCTTTACCAATAGGGGCATTGGAATCAAAAATAGCAACCTCCTTAAAACCAGCATCTTCAAGCATCTCTGCAGCTTGCACCTTCCAATCTTCTTTCATGATACGTTCATTTTCTTTGAACTCGGCATCAAACACTATGGTGGGAAGTCCATGTTGATCTAACTTATCGTAATTTAAAAACATTTTGTTTTCATGATAGGGAAGTACTTCACCAAAACCTGTCATACCTAATGACCAAGCTCCAGCTTCCAAAATCCCTTTTTTGAAGTCTTTACCATAAGCAAGTTCACTGACCGCTTCCGTCCAGTTGCCTCGTCCTGCTCCTCCCTGGTATCCGTATCCTCTTAGAAAATCTACAGTACTGGATTTTTTTCCTAGGTTTCTGAATCGAGGAATATAAAACCCATTCGGTCTTCTTCCAGTATAATATTGATCTTCAAAACCATCGTATTTTCCATATGCACCACTTCCTAATTGGTGATCCATAATGTTGTGTCCTAATTCCCCACTATCATTCCCCATTCCATTGGGAAAACGATCTGATTTGGATTGCATTAAAATAGCTGTCGATGCCATAGAAGAGGCACACAAGAAAACAATTCTGGAGTTGAATTCAATAGATTCATTCGTTATTGCATCGACTACTCGTACTCCTGTTGCTTTTTGAGTCTTTTCATCATAAAGTACTTCTGCTACAATTGAGTTGGGACGTAAGGTCATGTTCCCGGTAGCTTCTGCTGCAGGAAGAGTAGATGAGTTGGAGCTAAAATAAGCACCAAAAGGGCACCCTCTATCACACCGATTTCTGAATTGACAAGCAGATCTTCCTGCCCCTTCTTTTGAACCTTGGGTAATATGAGCCACGCGTCCAATAGTCATTAAACGATCATCATAAGAGTTGGCAATACTCTCTTTTAAATGCGTTTCTAAACAATTTAACTCCATGGGAGGAAGAAAATTACTATCGGGAAGATGAGGTAAATTAAGTGCTTCTCCGCTGATACCAATATGTTTTTCTACATGTTCATACCATGGGGCAATATCTTTATATCGAATCGGCCAATCTACACCGTATCCGTCTTTAGCATTGGCTTCAAAGTCAAGATCACTCCAGCGATATGTTTGTCTTCCCCAAATTAGGGATCGTCCCCCAACTTGCTTCCCGCGAATCCAATCAAAGGGTTTGACTTCATCATAATCATGTTCTGAATCTTTGTTATAAAAATGACGTCTTGTTTCATCCACTCCCCAACGACGTTGCTTGTTATAATCTTTTAATACCTCCTGAGGAGTAGCTCCACCATTAGGCATATCCCATGGGTCCTTGTGCATAGTAGGGTAATCTTCTACATGCTTTACCATACGTCCACGTTCCAAAACCAAGGTTTTCAGTCCATTTTCACATAATTCTTTAGCGGCCCAACCCCCACTGATTCCTGTACCAACTACAATGGCGTCGTATTTATCTGTTGTTAAATTCAAAGGATTTGTTTTAATTTAAATTTATTTAAATATACCTTTTTTTAACTACTGTAAGTAATTTCTTCTTCAGAAAGTAGTGCTTCATTTCTCAATCTAAGAATTACCTGGGCAACAGTGACGACGTCTTTTTCACAATAGAGTGCTATACGATTGATGTTCTGTTCTTTGTAAAATACATCAGCAACTTGACTCCCATCAATGTCATCTTTAGGCGAAGGGATATTGAGAACATGTGCCATTAATTTTAGGGAAGTATAATGTTTGTAATCTCCAAAACGCCATAAGTGTAGGGTGTCAAGATGCGGGACCTCCCAAGGTTTTTTATTAAAAAGCTGGAGTGTTTTAGGTAATGAAATTTGGTGAATTAACATGCGTCGTGCAATAAAAGGAAAATCAAATTCCTTGGCATTATGTCCACAAAGGAGATGCTTAGGAGAGTTGAAATAGTGCTCAACTAGGGTTTTGAATTCAGTCAAAAGCGTTGCTTCCTCTCCTTTAAATGTTTTTAGTCTAAAATTCCTACCTTGTTTTTGAGGGCTAAAATACCCCACAGAAATACAAACAATTTTTCCAAATTCTGCCCAAATTCCAGCACGATTGTAAAATTCTTTTGGGCTAAAATTTTCTTTTCTTTGGTAGGCTGTTTTTTCCTCAAAATAATGTTGCTCCAGTTCTGGGGCATCCTCAAAATTAGGATAGAGTGGCACGGTTTCTATATCTAGAAATAGTATTTGATGTAAATTAAGGTGTGCTAACATTTTTATTGATTTCTAGAGCTGCATCCATATAAGTGTAGATATCAGGAGTAAAAGGGTCACCCTTTTTACCTTTAGGCCCTTTTGAATGTCCTAAGCGAACTAAAATCAAGTTTTCTTTTGGAAAAGTTATCACATATTGACCCAAATGTCCACGCATCATAAAAACTTGATGTCCTTTGTATTCTTTCAGCCACCAACTGTATCCATATTCTGGACTTTCTGGAAACCGAGGACGTAAGGACTTTGCAATAAAGGTAGAATCTAATAATGTTTCTCCATTCCACTTCCCGTGATCTTTGTATAATTTGGCAATTCGTGCAAAGTCTCTCGCGTTGGATGCAATACAGCAGTACGCTTTTTCAGAACCATTTTTAGCACTATCCACTTGCCATAAACTTTCATGTTCTGCTCCCATGGGATTCCATAAGGTTTCATAGAGGTACTCCGTTAGGTTTTTACCTGTAGCCTTGGCAATTACCATTCCCAATAAATGAGTAGTACCACTTTTATAATTAAATGATTCATCTGGGACTTCCTCAATCGGTTGCTCTAATATGGCTGAGTCAAGATCTTTTAAAAAATAAGCAGCAGCCGTAACAGAAAAAGGAGAATAATATTTCTCTTCCCAACGCTGTCCTGAAGCCATGCTAGCTAGATCGCCAACGGTAACTTGATCAGCATAGGGTCCCGAGAGTTCAGGAATAAAGTCTTGTACAGCTTGATCTAAATCACGAATATAGCCATCCATGATTGCTCTTCCTAAAAGCGCTGAAACAAAACTTTTGGCAACAGAAAATGAATTACTCTTTGAGTCTACTCCGTAGCCATCATAATATTTTTCAAAATAGAGGCTGTCATTTTTTATTGCTAAAAAAGCAACAGTTCCCGTATTTTCATGATGCTGTTCTAAATCATCTGAAAGAGTAATTGTATTGTACTGAGCATGAATCGGCCAAGCTTGAGGGTTTTCAGATGCAGCTAAAGTTCTATTGTCAAAATAAGTATAATCATCAAGAAAGGCTGTTTTGTGTCCCGTCAAGTAAATCTTGAATACACCATCAAGTAAATAGCTATAGTCGGAAATATAAAGGGCACCGACTAATACAGCTAAAGAAAACCCCAAAACTTTAAATATTTTTTTCATTCAATTAGACTTTATTAATGTTATTTTGAAGCGTGTCTTACAAATCTAAGCTTTTTTGAATAAGAAACCCTTCGTGTTCTAAAAGCCATTTTTTATTTGGAATCCCTCCTGCGTAGCCAACCATTGAACCATTACTTCCAATCACACGATGACAAGGTATGAAAATCATAATTGGGTTTTTTCCGATGGCTGAACCCACAGCGCGAATGGCTTTTTTGTTGCCATAACGATTTGCTAATTCTGAATATGAGAGTGTTTTTCCAAACTCAATTTGTAATACTAATTTCCAAATTTCTTGTTGAAAAGGAGTGCCTTTGGGCTTCATCTTAAAATTGAGATCTAGTGATTTATTGTTAAAATAGTTTGCCAATTGCGCTTCAATTTCACAATTTATTTTTTTGATGGGTGATTGATTTTCTTTTGGGGTTAGGATAAAATGCATAGCGATTAAGGCTTCCTCTTTTGTTTCAATTTCAATCCATCCTAAGGGACTTTTGTAGTGACTTATTTCCATGTTTGAGGCTTTGTGCATTTCGTTTTATTTGTATTTTCAAGTTAGTTAAAATAATTTTTCAAAAACGTATATTAGCCTTATTATTAAAATAATACCTACTACAATGGAAAACTTTAAATGGGAAGGAGTCATGCCTGCAATTACGACTCAATTTGATGCTGATGGAAATCTTTCTTTAGCGGCATTCAAAAATAATCTATCACATCAGATCAAAGCTGGAGTTCATGGTATAATCTTGGGGGGAACTCTAGGAGAAGCCAGCACATTGACACTGAATGAAAAGAAAATTTTACTTGAGATAACCTTAGCACAAGTAGAGGGAAAGATTCCAGTAATTATGAATATTGCCGAACAATCAACTGTGGAGGCAATTCAAGTGGCAAAAACCGCAGAAGCAAATGGCGCAGATGGACTCATGTTATTACCTCCCATGCGATATAAAGCGACTGATCATGAAACGGTAGCCTATTTCTCTGCCGTTGCTGAGGGGACAAAGCTCCCAATCATGATTTATAATAATCCAGTAGATTATAAAATTGAAGTAACGTCAGAAATGTTTGAAGCTTTAGCTAAGCACAAAAATATTTCTGCCGTCAAGGAATCTACTCGAGAGGTAACCAATGTGACTCGAATGATCAATCATTTTGGAGATCGTTTTAAGATATTATGCGGTGTAGATACGATTGCCATGGAATGTTTGTTGATGGGAGCAAGTGGTTGGGTTGCAGGTTTGGTGGATGCTTTTCCAGAGGAAACGGTAGCAATTTACACCTACTGTAAAGCAGGAGAATGGGAGAAAGCTAGAGCTGTCTTTCGTTGGTTTTTGCCGCTTTTAGAACTAGATATTTCTCCTCAACTAGTTCAGAATATAAAATTATGTGAGGTCGCAACAGGACTGGGAACAGGACATGTGAGAAAACCAAGGCTGCCTCTTACAGGCACAGCACTAGAAAACGTAAAAAAAATAATTGCTGAGGGTATGGCAAATCGACCCCAAAATTTGGATTATAAGAACTATCTATGATTACAGGACAAAATTTAGTTGGGGGTCTCTGGGAATCCAACGCATCTCAAAAGATTTTCCAAACTGCAAATCCAAAGACAAAGGAGTATTTAACCCCGATGTTTCAAGAGGCTACTACGGAACAAGTTACATTGGCAGTTGAAAAAGCTGCAGCTGCTTTTGAAACCTATGCAGCAACAAGTTTTGAACAGCGGGCAGAACTTTTAAAAGCAATTCAAGACGAGATTAAACAAAAGGATACTGAAATCTTAGCAACCTATCAAGCAGAATCTGCCTTGCCTGAAGGGAGAGCAAAAGGGGAGTTACAACGAACATTGGATCAAATAGAGCGTTTTATTGAGTTACTGAAGGACGGTTCTTTTTCTCACGCAACGATCCACACCCAGGGTCCCGATTTGAGAAAAATGTTATTTCCTATGGGTCCAATAGTTGTATTTGGAGCAAGTAATTTTCCTCTAGCCTTTTCTACTGCGGGAGGGGATACAATTTCTGCCCTAGCTGCTGGATGTCCAGTTGTTGTAAAAGCACATCCTTATCATGCCGGGACTAGTGAATTGGTTGCCCAAGCGATACATTCAGCCCTGAAAAACAGGGGCTTACCTCTTTCGATTTTTTCACATCTGGGAGGACAATCTCATGCAGTGGGAAGTATTTTGGTAACTCATGCTAAGGTAAAAGGAGTTGGTTTTACTGGAAGCTTTTTTGGTGGAAAAGCCTTGTATGATTTAGCTCAAAAACGATCCGAACCTATTCCTGTTTTTGCTGAGATGGGGAGCATTAACCCCATCTTTATTTTAGAACATAAATTAAAATCAGATGAAAATTTAGCTGCTAATTTAGCGAGTTCTGTCACTTTAGGTACAGGACAATTTTGTACTAATCCCGGAGTAATTATAATTTGTGATCCTTCCAAAGAAACTAGTTTGATTCGACGTATGCATGAAGAAATACGTAAAATGGAATTACCGCCTATGGTACATGCGAATATTGAACTGAAGTTCAAGGAGCAAATTGCTGAGTTAACAGCCAGAGGAAAGGAAGTAGAGTACTATTCCTCTGATAAAAATCATGCAGTAATTGGAGTTGTTTCTGCAGCGCATTTTATAGAAAACTCTTCTCTTTCAGAAGAGGTTTTTGGACCTTTTAGCTTGGTGGTTCATTGTCATTCTCTGGAGGAAATGGTTGCCGTAGCTGAAGGACTAAAGGGACAATTGACAGCAACGCTATTAAGTAGTCCTGAGGATCAAAAGGCACTTCAGCTATTGTTGCCCAAAGTTCAAACTAAAGTAGGGCGAGTACTTTTTGAAGGGGTTCCAACAGGAGTTGCCGTGACACAAGCCATGCAACACGGAGGACCCTATCCTGCAACCACAGACAGTCGATTTACTTCGGTCGGTTCGGATGCAATTTACCGATGGTTACGTCCCTTAGCTTTTCAGGATTGTCCAAATGAGCTCTTGCCATTAGCGCTCAAAAAAGAGAATCCCTTGGAAATTCAAAGACGTGTAAATGGGGTGTTAACTACCGAGGCAGTATGAATCAAAACGAGCGCATAGTTTTTAATTGTGTTGATGCCCACACGGCTGGCAATCCAGTGCGTTTGGTTAGAGGACCTAAGCCTCCATTACAGGGAAAGACAATGGGGGAAAAACGAACATACTTTTTAAAAGAGTTTGATTGGATTCGAACGGGATTGATGTTTGAACCTCACGGGCATGATATGATGAGTGGCAGCTTTTATTATGATCCTGTTGATCCTCAAAATGATGTTGCGATTTTATTCATCGAAACCAGCGGTTGTCTTCCGATGTGTGGTCATGGACTGATTGGTGCGCTAACTGTTCTTTTGGAAGAAAAGCTAATTCAGCCCAAAGTAAATGGAATAGTTCGAGTAGAAACTCCAGCAGGTCTGGTGCTTGCCAATTATAGTATAGACGGAAATAAAGTTACTGCCGTTCGGTTTACAAATGTCCCAGGATTTTTAGCCGCATTTGATTTGAAAATTGAGTGTCCTGATCTGGGAATTTTGACAATTGATGTTTCTTATGGAGGAAATTTTTATGCCATAATTGATATACAAGAAAACTTTAAAGGGATATCGAATTACACGGCAAGTCAATTAATTGGCTGGAGCCGTACGATTCGTGAGAGGATCAATGAGGCCTATTCATTTACTCACCCATTGGATGAAAAAATAGAGGGCTGTAGCCATGTTTTGTGGGGGGGGTTGCCTACTCAAGTAGGAGCATCAGCAGCGAATGCGGTGTTTTATGGAGATAAAGCTATTGATCGCTCTCCTTGTGGAACAGGTACTTCTGCTCGTATGGCACAATGGTTTGCTAAGGGAAAATTAAAAGTTGGAGACTTCTTTGTTCATGAAAGTATTATTGGCTCTCTTTTCAAAGGAAAAGTCGAAGAAGCCGTTCAAGTGGGCCGTTTTTCGGGGATGATTCCCAGCATTGAAGGAGCGGCAAGAATTTTGGGTTACAACCAATTGATATTGGATCCTGAAGATCCCTATGTAAAAGGATTTCAAGTGATTTAGTTATGGCACAAAAAAAAGTCATAGTTATTGGAGGGGGTATTGTAGGACTTTCAACCGCCTTTTATCTCAAAGAAGAAGGGCATGAGGTTCTTGTTATTGATAAAGGAGATTTGCAGGGCGGCGCTTCCAATGTCAATGCAGGTTATTTAACACCCAGTCATATTGTTCCTATGGCTGCCCCTGGAATGATATCAAAAGGAATTAGATGGATGTTTAACGCATCGAGTCCATTTTATATCAAGCCAAGATTTGATAAGGATTTAATGCGTTGGGGGATAAAATTTATGAAATCCTGTACTCCAGCGCATGTGCAACACTCACTCAAGACGATTTTAGATATCAATTTATTGAGTAAGCAACTTTATTTGGAAATGCAACAATTGAAAGGCTTTGATTTTCATCTAGAGACCAAAGGACTGCTCATGGCCTACCAATCTTCTCATGCTGAAAAAGAGGAGGCTGAGGTGGTAGCATGGGCTAGAGGTCTGGGTTTGTCTATAAAACAACTTGACAAGAAGGAGGTATTGGCACTTCAGCCAGCAGCACCCATGGATATTGCCGGTGCTTATTGGTATCAAAGTGATGCCCACAGTACTCCAGAAATTTTCATGCAGCATTTGAAAACAAATCTCGAAAAGAAAGGTGTCCGTTTTGTGCTCGAAACAAAAGTTCAAGGTTTTCAAAAAGCGAGAGATAAAATCACTAAGGTTGTTACGGATAAAGAAGTTCTCAGTGCGGATGAGTTTGTTGTTGCAACGGGTGCATGGTCAGAAAATCTTTTAAAATCGTTGGGAATTAAACTTTCTGTGCAGGCAGGAAAAGGATATCGTCTTGATGTACATTCTAAAACGGGAATAAACCTACCTGCCATATTACTAGAATCTAAAGTGGCAGTCACTCCCATGGAGGGCTATACTCGATTTGCCGGAACAATGGAAATTTCAGGGATAAATCATAAGATTATGCCCAAGCGAGTGGCTTCGATAGCAAAAGCAGCTGCGACCTATTACCCTAAAGTTGAAGTTTCTCAAAAAGCAATCGATACTGTGGAATGTGGATTGCGACCTTTATCTCCAGATGGCTTGCCTTTTATTGGGCGTCATTCTGCCGTTTCAAATTTAGTTTTGGCTACGGGTCACTCCATGATGGGTTGGAGTTTAGGGCCAGCTACTGGAAAATTGGTTTCAGAATTAATTTCGGAACAACCCACTTCATTGTCTTTAGACCCTTTTGCTCCGGAGAGAAGGTATGGTTCTTAAAAACTCAAAAAGACTCCACCAGAAAAACTAGTAGCTTTATAAATCACTTTTCCAAATAGTGGGGTAGCTGTTCCAAGAGCGATACCCCATTTTTCTCCGATAGTCCAGGCCAATTCTCCCCCAAGGGTAAAGCTTTCTATATTATTTGCAAAAATAGCACCATTAGAGTTTGAAGCATCCAAAGTGCCGTTGTATAAAGGTTTGATCCAATGTAATCGAGTAAGGATTAAAAGTTTTGAATTAAAAAGTTGTGTTCCTGTTTCTCCAAATGAATGAAACTCATCTGAAAAGCCTTGGGAGCGATTGTTGAAACCAAGGTAGGATTTAAAATAAAAGCCTTGATTGCTGATATTATAACTTTTGCCGAGGTTTACTTGTAATAATTGATTGAATTCCCCGTCTCCCGTTTGATAGCTTCCATCCACACCAGCTACACTTTCTCCAGAGGGAATACCCAGTGTTAGTGAGCCTGAAAAGTTCCAGTTTTTAAGATGACCTAAACCATATTCTAAACCTAGATTAAAATCACCCAAACCGTTATATTCTTGTCTTGGTTCGTAGACTTTTCCTGTAGTTTTTGAAACTTGGGCAAACTGGTAGTTTTTAACAAAAAAGGGAAGGTAAGCGATTAAGTTAATTTTTTTGCCAATTCCAATTTCACCATAAAGGCTATTGATAAAAAGACCTCGAGTAGAATTGGGATCTGTGAGTCCTTGATCAGTAAAATGTTTGTTTGCTAAAAGCGACCAGCCTCCAAGTTTTAAGTATCCGGTTCCCTTTTCTTTAATCCATTGACCATGAACTAAAAAGCTTGAACAAACTAAAAGGAGTGTGAGTAGGTTTTTCATTAATCGTAAATTTTTGCTTCGCCCACTTTTACATTAAATGGTTTGCACCAATAGAGAATGTACTTGTAATCCATTAATTCAATGGAATTGGGTAGGTTATAGGAATGGGCTCCGTTAAAAACGGTTACAGCGCCAATTTCATAAGCCCCTGCTGTGGTATTCGCGTTATTTGAAAGGTATACATAAAGTCCTGGAAGTGCCGTTGAGGCTTTGTAACTTTCGTCAAGAGAGAGGATAAGTCCGTCATTTCCACTAGCCAATGTAAACCCCCCTTCAAGTGTGTAGCTGCTTTTAGAAACCACCTCTCCTGAATAGGAAGTAACCATCGCCACTACAGGTGCAATTACATTGATAACGCTTTGTGCGGAAATAATGGTGTTGGATACCTGCACCGAAACAGTAAGGGTTACCGTACCCGCAGCGATGGCTTGAAGAGTACCTGTTTCATCAACTTGAAGAAGAGCTTCGTTAGAACTGGTCCAATTGCTATTTGGAACATCTGCTAGATTTCCCATTGCGTCTTGAAAGGCCAATTCTAATTGATAATTAGTTTCTGCAGTAATTTGAGAAATACCATTCGTAATGGTTATGGTGGGAGTTTGTGTGTTAGATTCAGGAATTTGTTCCTCTTCTGAAGGTTCTTCTATAGGTTCCTCAGGTGGAACTAAAACTACATTACTTTGAATTGTGATATTAATTTCATCTTGTAAAACAGAGCCTTCTGAAGAAGTTGTTTTAACAATAATTTGAACTGTTCCTATCTTAAGAGGAGTTGCATTTCCATGGGAATCAATGGTTAAAATTTCTGAATCAGAACTTTCCCACTCGAGTTGAGAATTTGGAACAAATTCTCCTATATTATTAAAGTAACTTGCTTCAAAAGAATAAGAGTCGCCTAAGGTAATTTCAGAAAAAGGGGTGGTAATTCGCAAGACAGGTGGTAAATAGTCATCAATAAGATCCACATCTGTACATGATATAAATAGACAAACAAAAAAAAGTAAGAAAGGCTTAAGATAGGGCATGTCAAGAATTTAGGTCTCAACAAAGCTAATTTATTTCTTTAAAAAATTTAAGCTGTTCACAATAGTTTAACAGCTTCTTCTGCAAAATAGGAAGCAATCAGGGAAGCTCCCGCTCTTTTAAAACTAAATAATTGTTCCATCATAGTAGTATCGTGATCTAGCCATCCTTTTTCGGCAGCGGCTTTTAACATTGCATATTCTCCACTCACTTGATATACTGCAATGGGTACAGCCACAGATTCTCTAATGTCCCGGATAATATCTAAATAAGCTAAACCGGGTTTAACCATGACAATATCGGCGCCTTCCTCAATATCTCTTTGCGTTTCGATAACGGCTTCGTTACGGTTAGCAAAGTCCATTTGATAGGTTTCTTTATCACCAAAACCGGGTGCAGAATCTAAAGCATCTCGAAAAGGGCCATAAAATGAAGAAGCAAATTTAGCGCTATAA
>JAURBX010000167.1 GCA_030828745.1 Flavobacteriaceae bacterium
CCCAACCACCATTGGCATCTACACGAAGCTTAACAGGATATTTCTTAGTGCTTTCAACCACCTGTTCAAACATTATTTTATCCGCTTCAATCCCCTCTGGGGATCCTAATTTTATTTTTAAAGATTGTACTGTGGTTCCATCCAATAAAAGGGGGACACGCTCTTTAATTATCTCGGGAGGATTAATCCCAATGGTTACTGAAGTGGGTGTATGCGGTTTTGAAAAGCCTAATAATTGACGCAAAGGAAGTTGGGCTTTTTTAGCGGTCCAATCCCAAAAAGCAGTATCTATAGCAACATAAGCACAGGGAGGAATTTTCATTTCCCTGGCACGATCATATAACTCTTGAATAGAATAACCTTCAATGCCCGTTTCAATAAATTTTTCTAGCGCCTCTTGAATTTCTTCAGCGGTTGATGCACCTTCTGAATTACCGGGTGCAGCTTCACCCCATCCCATATACCCATCTTTTTCATAGCGAACAAATAGGTTTTCTGAATCATAGCGTACTCCTCTACTGATTGCTAAAGGAAATCTTTTTTTTAAAGAGACTTTATGGAATGTGAATGTCATTAAATAATAATTTGAATTTCGAAGATAGGAAATAATCTATTCTAAGGCGTTGTTTTTAAGGGTGAGAAGCCGCCTTGTTTCAAGGAAAAAACTACTTTTTACCTAGCTCTCGGATTAATAGATTTTCAATTTTAACGGTATTTGCGTTTGTTTTTAAACTCAAAGTTTCAAAGGGTGCATGAGTAAAAAAGATCTCTGTCATTACAGTCTCACCTTGATCAAAAAACACTTCTAAAGACATTTTATCCAGTATGAATTGAATCTCCAGCGAAGTCCCTTTTTTGGTTCTTGGAGCGATTGAAGGTTTTTGACTAAAGGTTTTAGAAAAGCTTGTCTCCCCTGCTTGGCTCCTATCAATAAAAAATTGATGCGTTTTCTCATCGAGACCAAACGAAAGTTTCTCTCCCATACTATTTTCTAGTAGGAAGGTATATTTTTTTTCTTCAAGATCAACTAGTTTTAATTTTATTTGAGCCGTTGATAAATCAATCGCTCCCTTTTCAATTAGAAGTGTTTTCTTTTGCTGTGAAAATGTTTCTTTTTCTAAGGTCTTGACGGTATACTTATCCCAGTCAGAAGGTGCTTTAGAGCGCAATCGGAAACCGTCTAGGTTTTGGATTAATTCAAGTTCACGTGGCAATGTCATCGCACTTCTCCACTTGGTGGTAGGAACTTTATTTGCATATTCCCAATTGGACATCCATCCCAAATACAAAACCCCATTAGCTTTGTTTGACCAATTTGAAAAGCTTACCCCTGCATAGTTGTCTTTTCCAAAATCAATCCAATAAGAATGCTCCTTTTCCATGGCTTCTTGAAAATCTGGATCAACAATAAACTGGGTTCCATCAAAATCGCCTATAAAATATTGTGTCGCACTCCCTCCATTAGGCCCCCCTGGATTAATGCTTACCAATTGTACCCATTTACGGGCTTGCGTCCCATTAACAGGAAGTGGAAATAGATCTGGACATTCCCATACGCCATCGTGATTTCCAATACCTTGTCCAAAAGAAGATAAATAAGACCAGCTCAATAAATTTTGAGATTCAAAATACTGAATCTCTTGGCCGGCAGCCAAACTCATAATCCATTTTTGACTGCCCTCATGCCAAAAGACTTTTGGGTCTCTAAAATCAATTATTCCAGGGTTTTTTAATACCGGGTTACGTTCATACTTTGTCCATGTATACCCTTCATCTGTGGAATAGGCAATACTCTGGTTTTGAAAATCAATCGCATTCCCTTTCTTGGCTTTTTGACTATTATGATTGGTGTAAATCGCAACTATGGGTGGATTTTCTAGGGTGCCTAATTTGGACGTGTTTTTGTGATCTACTACAGCACTTCCAGAAAAGATCGTTCCTAATTCGTCTGGAAATAAAGCAATTTCATGTTCTTCCCAATGTTTTAAGTCTTTACTTGTTGCGTGTCCCCAATGCATCGGTCCCCAAACATTAGCGTCTGGATTATGTTGAAAATATAAATGGTAAACCCCTTTGTAAAAAAACATTCCGTTGGGATCGTTCATCCAATTTTTATCCGGAGTAAAATGAAATAAAGGTCGATGATAGAGTTCGTCCATTTTAAATTGATTCATTCTTTCCGAATAACTATCCAACTTTTTACAGGAAGTAAGGAGTAAAACGATTAAAAAAGCAACTAAAAAGGGTATTCTAAAAAAAATCATTTTTTTTCATTCAATTCATTATAAATTAATTTCATTAAAACAGGTTTAAATTTCTGTGTTTGGTTTTTCAATCTACGTGTTAAGATAAATAAAAACCCTTGAAAAGGAATAATCTCTACGTTAAAATGATTGAAGGAAAGTTCTTTATATTTAAAGAAAATTATTTTCATGATGTCACACCTGAAAAAAATAGTTACCATTCTCATTGTCCTTTTTTTAAATCAAGCGTGTCAATCCTTAGACACACAAAAAAAGATGGTAAAGCCGAGGATTGCCATTGCCGGTTTGGCCATTGAATCCAGTACTTTCTCCCCTGCAAAATCTGAAGTAGATGCCTTTTTAGCCAGAGAAGGTGAAGATGTCTTAAAGTATTATCCCTTTTTAATAGCCGATTCTCCTCAGAGACAAGCTGCAAAATGGATTCCAACCTTGAGAGGTCATGCGCTCCCCGGAGGAATCGTCACACGAAAAGCTTATGATTCTTTAGTTGGTAAAACCTTAACTC
>JAURBX010000040.1 GCA_030828745.1 Flavobacteriaceae bacterium
AGAGAGAAAAGTATAGTCAGCGGTTCGCGAACTAAAAGTTCTAAAATCGATAAAAAAGATTGTTGAACTTCTGTGACATCACTGGTCATTTTTGCCATTAAATCTCCCTTTCTTTTTTCATTAAAAAACGAAATAGGTAGGGTGATGATTTTATTGTAAAGTGCGTTCCGTAGGTCTTTAAGAATCCCGTTTCTGAGATAAGTAATGAAATATAAGGCCAAATAGTTACTGATATTTTTCAAGAAAAATAATCCCAAAACTAACCCGATAACAAAGACCAATGTTCCTTCAATATCTTGATCTAATTTAGAAGAGATGTAATAGTTTAAGCTGTCTTTAATGTATTGCTGTAAACTCAAGAAACCTTCCCATTTTGCTGGAGTAAATTGTTCTTCGGTAGTTTCAAAAAGCACATTCAACATCGGAATTAGAGAGATGAAAGAAAGTGCACTAAAAAGGGCGTAAAAGGCGTTAAAAAGAATATTTAAAAAGGCGTATGCTTTGTAAGGTTTTCCAAAATGTAATATTTTACGAAAGCTTGACATTAAAGAGCTTTAAAAGAAGTTTCAAAATTATCTAATCGTTTTTCCATGGCGATTTCTTGTTGTTCCCACGTCAGATCAGAATTGAACTCTTGATTTACGCTAAAGTAATATTTTATTTTGGGCTCTGTGCCACTCGGACGCAATGCGATTTGTGTTCCCTCTTCTAATTTAAAAAGTAATACATTGGCTTTAGGTAAATCAATTTTTATTTCCTCCTGTGTCAACAAGTTTTTGGCGATTCCTGTTTCATAATCTTCCACAGTAATTACTTTAAATCCTGAGATTGATTGGGGACTATTTTGCCTAAATCCATCCATTAAATTTTTAATTTCCTCTCCCCCTGATTTTCCAGGTTTGGTAATCGAGATCAAACGTTCTTTATAGGCTCCGTATTTCTTGTAACTTGCAAGTAAGAGTTCATGTAAATTAGAGCCCTTGGCTTGCGCCTCAACCGCTATTTCACAGGCTAAAAGACTTGCTGAGATAGCATCTTTATCTCGAACGGTATCTCCAACTAAATAGCCAAAACTTTCTTCTCCACCCCCAATGAATTTGAGCTCAGGAAAATCATGTATCAATTTAGCAATCCATTTAAAACCGGTTAAACATTTTTTAAATTGAACATTGAAGTGCTCTGCCATTTTTTCAATTGCAGGGGTGGAGACTATCGTACTTGCAATAAAATGGCTTGCTGTGAGTGACCCTACAGCCGCCTTTTTTTGCAATAAATATTCGGTCAGCACCATTATGATTTGATTCCCATTCAAAAACTTCCAGTTGTCATCAGCAGTTTTCACAAGGATCCCTAATCGATCAGCATCGGGATCCGTTCCAATGACAAGGTCAGCGTTTTTTTCTTTAGCAAGATTTAAAGCCATCTGAAGTGCTTCGGGTGTCTCAGGATTGGGAGAGGGTACTGTTGGAAAAGAGCCGTCTGGTTTCTCTTGCTCAGGGACAATATGAATATTTTTATACCCCGCTTTTTTTAGTACTTGAGGAAGCGCTGTTATTGACGTTCCGTGGATAGGGGTAAAAACTAATTGAAAATCATTTTTTGATAATTGATGCATTTGTGCAACGTCAAGCACCGTTTGGTGATAGGCATCGTCAACTTCTTTATCTATAAAATGTAACAAATTTGAATCTCCCTCAAAACGAATTGAATCAAAGGAGGTGTCCTCTATAATTTGTATAATTTTTGAGTCTAGTGGGGGAACTAATTGTCCTCCATCTTTTCCGTAAACCTTATATCCATTATATTCAGGCGGATTATGGGATGCCGTAAGAACAATGCCACAATGGGCATTGAGATGTCTAACTGCAAACGATAATTCTGGGGTAGGACGTAAATCACTAAATAGATAACAATGGATTTTATTGGCCGTAAAAATATCTGCTACAATCTTGGCTAGTTCTTTACTTTGGTGTCTTGAATCATATGCAATGACGACTTTTGGAGTATCGCTTGGATATTCTTCCACTAAAAATCGTGAAAGCCCTTGAGAGGCCTTGCCAAGGGTGTATTTATTAATGCGATTGGTACCCACGCCCATAACACCTCTCATGCCTCCTGTTCCAAAACTTAAGTTTGTGTAAAATGCATCTTCAAGTTTTTCGGGATTTTCTTGAAGCTCTTTTACTTGAACTATGGTCTCTGAGTCAAAAGGCCGGTTAAGCCATAACTTTGCATTTTCTTGATAGGTCATTTGGTCTTGGTTAGGGTTTTAATATTATATCGGTTGTTTGATCTTTGGCTACGAAGAATTATTTCTCCTAAAAAGCCTGCAATAAAAAATTGACTCCCCAAAAGCATGAGCGTTAGGGCAATATAAAACTCTGGGCGTTCTGTGATTAATCTGGCTTGGATATTGAAAAACAACTTGTCGATGCCCAGGTATACAGTAAAGCCTAAACCTACAAGAAGCATTAGTGTGCCCCAAAGTCCAAAAAAGTGCATGGGTTGTTTTCCAAAACGGTTAATAAACCAAAGGGTAATAAGGTCCAAGAACCCTTTAAAAAAACGATCAGCCCCAAATTTAGTATGGCCATATTGTCTCGCTTGATGTTGAACGACTTGCTCTCCAATTTTATTAAAGCCCTCGTTGGCAGCCAATACAGGGATATAGCGGTGCATTTCTCCATGGACGTCAATGGTTTTAATTACTTCTTTACGATACGCTTTGAGTCCACAGTTGAAGTCATGTAAATAGATTCCTGAGACCCTACGTGCAGCCCAATTAAAAAGCTTTGAAGGGAGGTTTTTAAATAGAAGGGAATCGTGGCGTTTCTTTTTCCATCCAGAAATTAAATCCAGTTTTTGTTCAATTAATGTGTTTATTAAATTGGGAATTTCTTCTGGGGAATCTTGAAGATCAGCGTCTAAAGTAACGATATAATTGCCCTGAGCCAATTCAAATCCTGCGTGAAGCGCTTGAGATTTTCCAAAGTTTCGAACAAATTGAATTCCTTTAACCGTCAAATCTGATTGAGCAAGTGAAGTGATCACCTCCCAAGATTCGTCTGAACTTCCATCATCGATAAAAATGACTTCATACGAGTGTTTATAGTTGGCGAAAACATCAGAAATCCATTGATGTAAAGGAACTAAAGATTCCTCCTCATTGAGTAAAGGGATAACCAGCGAAATATCAACTTCATTTTGCATAGATGGCAAAACTACGAAATTTGACTTATTCTGGTCTTGATTTCTTTACGATTAGCCCACCAATTAAAGAGATAATAAAACCAATAAAAAGAGCACCGATGAGTTGAAAGGCAGAACGGATAAATGGACCTGAGAATTTTTCCGCCATATCCCGTGCCATATTAATTTGATCTTGAGTCATTTCTGGATTTTCCGCTCGCATGGTTTCAAATTGAAAATCTAATGATTTTTGCATTGTTGAAGGGTCTATTACTTCTGTAAGTACCATGGAATATACTATTCCGACAATTGCCGATATCAAAGAAATTCCTAAGCCAATTTTTAAGGCTTCAGATAAAGAAAGAAATCCTTCATTTTGCTTTTTATATTGAATAAAAGCATACACTAAAATACCGATCATAATAACAATAGATACAATTCCCACTGCAGGGGGTTGCTGATAGTGCATGTCTAGGAAGAAAAGCATGAGCTGAAAAATTACAGAAACACCCCCAAGAATGAGGCCGTAAGTGATCATTGTTGATTTAAGTGATGCTTGTTGATTTTCCATAATGATGTTTAAGGGTTAATTTTGTTTGCAGCAAATTAAAAAAAAATGAGAGAGTTAGAGTGGATTTTAAAAAATAAAATTAAATTTGCACTCGATTAAAAAATTATGAAAGCAGAAATTCATCCTGATAATTATCGTTTAGTGGCATTCAAAGATATGTCTAATGACGATGTGTTTATTACAAAATCAACAGTTAACGCGAAGGAGACGATTGATGTAGATGGTGTTGAATACCCACTTATCAAACTAGAAATTTCTAGAACTTCCCATCCTTTCTATACCGGCAAATCTAAATTGGTAGATACCGCGGGCCGAATTGACAAGTTCAAAACCAAATATGCAAAATTCAAAAAGGAAGAGTAGTCTTCAAATAAACTATTATAAAGCCGTTTTTTAACGGCTTTTTTTATGTCCTATTTTTTCGAAATAGTTTTTAATACCAGTAAATTGATAGGATTGATTTCCATTCCTTCTACATTTTTTTGTACAAAACGGATGACTTGGTCATAATACAGGGGGATAATGGGGTGCTCTGAGTTTACTAAAGAATCCATTTGACGATATCTTTTTTGTCTTTGAGCGTCTACCAAGGTGCTTAAAGCTTCTTCATACAGCAGGTCAAATTTTGAATTTTCATAGTGAGTGTAGTTAGGCCCGTTAGGGGAGAAGTTTTTACTGTAAAATAAAGAAAGGTAATTTTCTGCATCAGGATAATCTGCAATCCAACTGGCTCTAAATAACTCTAATTTTCCGGAGGATTTGGCCTGACGTAAGCTGGCTGTAGGCATCACCTCTATCTTTAGATCAACCCCTATTTTCTGTAATTCTCTTTGTAAATATTCGCAAAGGTCTAAGTAATTAGCATCAGTTGCAATAGTTAAAGTAGGTTTTACGCCACTTTCTACTCGATACTTTTTGACCAAAACGCGGGCTCTTTCTACATCATAAGGATATGGTTTTGAACTCGTTCCTTTCAGCCCTTTGGGAATGAAGCCCTGATTGGCTGGGTAGCCAATATTATTCCTTAAATAGGCAATCATCAATTTACGGTCAAACCCTAAGTTCATTGCTTCTCTTATTTCTTCGGATTGTATCGCTGGATTGTCAGCGTCAAGATAAAAACCTATATATTCTGTGTTGAGGTAAGGCCCTTTTAACATGTTTATACGCTCTTTGTATTTCGATTGTAATGCACCTGTTGGGGTGAGTAATTCGTCTTTATAAGAGGCGTCTAATGAGTTGATGAAATCGAGTTTCCCTTGAAGAAAAAGCATGAATTCACTTTGAATATCTGGAATGAACTGAATGGCGACAGCTTCCAAATAAGGAAGCTTTTGACCATTTTCGTCGAGTTCAAAATAGTTGTTATATCTTCTTAAAACGAGTTTTACATTTTCATCCCAACGTTTAAAATAAAAAGGACCCGTCCCAATGGGATTACTTCTAAACCTTGAACCAAAATGCGAGACAACTTCATGGGGAACCACGGCACAATAGCGCATAGATAGCAGTCCCAAAAAAGCAGGAAACGGTTTTTTTAATTGAATTGAAAAAGTGTGTTCATCGATTGCACTATACGATTCTACTTGTTGTAAAACCCATCCGCCAGGAGAGGCGACTTTGGGGTCTTTTAGACGATCAAAGCTGTAAACAAAATCTGAGGCAACGACTGTTCGTGTTTGTTTTTCTCCGAATAGGGGAGAAGTGTGAAAATAAACATCTTTTTTTAAAAAAAAAGTATAGAGTAAACCATCGGAGCTAACGTTCCATGTAGAGGCGATTTCAGGTTGAACACTTAAATTTTTGTCAAGCTGAACCAGTCCATTAAACAATTGGTTGATGGGCCAAATGTTTTGAGGATTTCGCGCAAAAGCAGGGTCAAGGGAAGTTATATTTCTATATTCATTATAACGAAAAATAGTGTTTTCATTTATTTTACTGCTCGGGCTACAACTACAAATCAATGCAGCTAGGCAAAGAAAAAGAACAATGAACTGCTTTTTTTGCATGAATAATTTGTTGGTATATTTGCAGCAAAATTACAGCTAATAATTTTCATGGAAAACATTCTTACATCAGATATAAAAGTAGAAGATTCACTTCCTCGTGTTGCTTTTCATACTTTGGGTTGTAAGTTAAATTTTTCTGAGACAGCCACAATTGCAAGAGATTTTGACCATGAGAAGTACAAACGCGTCGATTTTGATAGCCCTGCAGAGGTATATGTTATTAATACTTGTTCTGTAACTGAAAACGCTGATAAGCGATTGAAGGGACTGGTTCAAAAAGCTTTGCAACTGAATCCAAAAGGATTTATCGCTGCAATTGGATGTTATGCGCAGCTTCAACCTGAGGCGATTTCGAAGTTGGACGGAGTTGATTTAGTTTTAGGAGCTACAGAAAAGTTTAATTTGATAGAGTATGTCAACGATCTTTCAAAAAAAGAGCAAACTGAGATTCACTCTTGTGAGATAGACGCTGTAAATTTCTATAAAAGTAGTTACTCAACAAGTGATAGAACCCGTGCTTTTTTGAAGGTGCAAGATGGTTGTGACTATAAATGTACTTATTGTACGATTCCTCAAGCTAGGGGAGTTTCAAGAAGTGATACTTTAGATAATGTGATTTCTAATGCACGTAAAATTTGTGCCTTAGGACTTAAAGAAATTGTATTGACAGGAGTGAATATTGGAGATTATGGAAAAGGAGAGTATGGAAATAAAAAGCATGAGCATACTTTTTTAGAATTGATTCAAGCTTTAGATCTTGAAGATCCTATTAATCGGATACGAATTTCTTCCATTGAACCCAATCTTTTGAATGACGATATTATTTCGTTTGTATCCAAAAGTAAGCGATTTGTACCCCATTTTCATATTCCTCTTCAGAGTGGGAGCGATCGGATTCTTAAAAGTATGCGAAGACGTTATTTAACTCCTTTGTACACTCAACGCATTGCAGCAATAAAAGAATTGATGCCCCATGCTTGTGTAGGGGTGGATGTCATTGTGGGGTATCCCGGTGAAACGGAGGAGGATTTTTTAACCTCTTATCGTTTTTTAGTCGATTTAGATATTTCTTATTTGCATGTTTTTACGTATTCGGAACGTCCCAACACAGAAGCACTAACGATTGAAGAAGTTATTCCACAAGCAGTTCGAAACAAGCGAAGTAAAATGTTGAGAGCTCTTTCTGTAAAAAAAAGAAGAGCTTTTTATGAATCCCAATTAGGTAAAAGCTATACTGTTTTGTTTGAAGGAGAGAACAAAAAAGGATATTGTACTGGTTTTACTGAAAACTACGTCAAAGTAAGAACCCCTTGGAATCCTGAATTAGTAAATTCACTTCAAGAAGTTGTTTTGGAATCTATTGACTCTGAAGGGTATGTAAGGTTTAAAATTAAAGCTTAATTCCGACAGGAAGTAATTGCTTGTATCGTCTGTTACGACGTACAAAACTTGCAATTTTGGGAGAGGTGGGAACAACGCGTAAGTTTTTATCTTCTATGAACTCAAGCACTTTTACAATAAAGGCTTCTTCAAACTCTTTATTTTGAATCTCTTCGGGAATGGATAACTTGGTGAGGAATATTTTTCTTTCTTGTTCTGAGTACTCTATTCGGGCTAGAGTTTGTTCAACATTGACTTCAAATTGTCTAAGAAATTCATTGTTTATTAAAGTTAAATCACTCATAATCGAAAGAATTAGTTAATATCTAGTGTAATATGATAATTTTGTAATTGCTATAATAATTTAAGCGGACAACAAAAGTACTAAAATTTAACCTTAGCGCTCCTATAATATGAATCAAAATGAATGAGATAGATGTTTATTGTATGCCCGGGATGGCAGCAAGTCCAAAAATTTTTGAATTTATTAATTTGCCAAAACCCTTCAAGATTCATCTTTTGAGTTGGTTTCCACCCCTTGAGGACGAGATGTTAAGTTCATATGCAATAAGAATGTGTGAACGAGTTACTGCAGCCAATCCGGTATTGATTGGAGTTTCTTTTGGTGGTGTTTTGGTACAAGAAATGGCAAAACACATTAAAGTACAAAAGGTAATTATTGTATCAAGCGTTAAAAATAAAGAGGAATTGCCATTGCCCATGAAAATGGCTAGATCAACCAATGCGCATAAACTTTTACCGACTCAATGGATTAACAATTTAGATGCATTAGTACTTTTTGCTTTTGGAAAAGGAATAAAAAAACGATTAGAATTGTATCAAAAATATTTATCTGAGCGAGACCCTGATTACCTCAATTGGTCAATTAATGCTTTAGTGAATTGGAATCAAGTTGAGTGTGATAAGTCAGTGGTTCATATTCACGGAGAAAAAGATACTGTTTTTCCAATCAAGTATTTATCGGATCCTTTTATCAAAATAAAGGGAGGTCATGCCGCTATTATGACACAAGCTCAATGGTTTAATTCGGAACTCCCAGATATCATACTCAAAAATTGATTAAATTCGAATATTCAAATAAAATCCATTTTTATGAAGCCTAAAAACTTATTATTAAGCTCTCTTACTTTTTTGGTGCTGCTTATTAGTGCAAGTGGAATAACCCCAGATTTATTGACTGCGTTTAAAGTAGACAAAGAAGGCGAGTCCTATAAAGTATATGCACTACAACTTCCAGAAGCTTTAGATTTTGCTGGAGAAATCACCCCCCTTGATGCACCTGACATTCGAGAGCGTTTAGATAAGGAATTATTAGTTAATACTTATTGGCAATCCAATATGATGCTTTTATTAAAACGGGCAAACAAACATTTTCCTTTGATTGAAAAAATTCTTGAAGAAGAAGGAGTCCCTTCTGATTTTAAATATTTATCTGTAATAGAAAGTGCCCTGGAAAATGCAAGGTCTCCTAAAGGAGCAAAAGGATTTTGGCAGTTGATGCCAGCTACGGCCAAGGAATATGGTCTTGAGGTAAATTCAAATGTTGATGAACGCTATCATATCGAAAAATCTACTCGTGCAGCCTGTCAATACTTAAAAAAAGCAAAGAATCGGTTTGGTTCGTGGACTTTAGCTGCGGCTTCTTACAATCGTGGGATGTATGGAACGAATCGTTTATTGGATAAACAATTGGTTGATAATTATTACGACTTATTACTAAATTCTGAAACGAGTAGGTATGTGTTTCGAATATTGGCGGTAAAAGAAATTATGTCTAATCCCCAGCGCTATGGCTTTATTTTTAATGCAGAAGATTTATACTATTCCATTCCAGTACACAAAATAGGATTAGACACTGCAATTACCAATCTTGCTGAATTTGCCAGAGAAAAGCAGATAAATTACAAGATTTTAAAAATTCACAATCCCTGGTTGATTGAAAATCATTTAAATAATAAATCAAGGAAATATTACGAAATCGCAATTCCAGAGGAAGGATATTACTAAATTTTTTTCATTTGTTGCTGCATCATCTTCATTTGACTGTTGAGCATTCCATGTTTATCAAGTTTTTTTGCTTCTGAAAGTAATTGTTGTGCTTCTCTTTTTCTTCTTTTTTGTAAATAGATTCCAGCAAGACTCATTTTTGCCATGGCTAAATCATGATTCATTGACAGTCCAAGTTTGAGCGCTGCTTTAAAGTATTTTTCAGCTTGAGTTAGATTTTTTTGAGATTGAATGATTCCCATCAAGTAGTTGTAATACCCCTGTTGTTTTCGAACTAAATTTCTTTCTACATTGGGTATTCGTAGCAACCATTTTTCCGTTCCTTCGAAATCTTGTTTTCTTAATCGAAGGAATGAAAGGAAGATAAGTTCATTTTTGAAGTATAACAATATAAACATAGCCGCCAATAAAATAAGCATGATCCCATTGCCAACATAGTCATCTACAATTTGATACACTCCATAACATAGGGTTAAGACGGCAAGAATAATTTTAATAACTTTTGGAAACATGATTTTGAATTTTTTCAAAGGTAAAAAAAATCATCCTTGAAATCTTTAAAATGCTGTTTGAAAGACAAAAAACTTATTGTATATTTGCCCGACTTTTAAGGAAAAAAGCATCCTGAGATAATTATTATGAAAAGAACATTTCAACCCTCTAAGAGAAAAAGAAGAAACAAACATGGTTTCCGCGAACGCATGGCCTCAGCCAATGGCCGAAAGGTTTTAGCGGCTAGAAGAGCGAAAGGTAGAAGAAAAATATCTGTTTCATCTGAACCACGTCACAAAAAATAATGTTGTACAACAATCATTTTAAAGGTGTTACTTTTTTTAAAGTAGCACCTTTTTTTTATATTGAAAATCTATATTTATCGCTATGCCAAAAGTAAACTCAATCAAAAGTATTTTAGTTATTGGATCTGGACCCATAATTATTGGTCAGGCCTGTGAATTTGATTATTCTGGATCCCAAGCACTTCGATCACTAAGAGAAGATGGAATCGAAACTATTTTGATTAATTCCAATCCTGCTACAATCATGACAGACCCTACCATGGCAGATCATGTGTATTTAAAGCCCCTTACGACCAAGTCAATTATCGAAATTTTAAAGAAGCATAATATAGATGCTGTTTTGCCCACAATGGGAGGGCAAACTGCACTTAATTTGTGTATTGAAGCTGATGAAAAAGGAATTTGGAAAGACTTTAATGTTGATATTATAGGAGTAGATATTGATGCGATTAACATTACAGAGGACCGTGAGAAGTTTCGTGAATTGATGCTCAAAATTGGAATTCCAATGGCGCCTCAAGCCACCGCCAATTCTTTTTTAAAGGGAAAAGAAATTGCACAAGAATTTGGCTTTCCTTTAGTGATAAGAGCCTCATTTACCCTTGGGGGGGACGGTGCATCTATTGTATATGATGAAAAAGACTTTGATGAATTACTAACACGTGGATTGGAAATCTCTCCAATTCATGAGGTCATGATTGACAAAGCTTTGATTGGATGGAAAGAATATGAGTTAGAATTGCTTAGAGATTCTAATAACAATGTCGTTATTATATGTTCCATAGAAAATATGGACCCCATGGGGATTCATACTGGAGATTCTATTACCGTTGCTCCTTCAATGACTTTGAGTGATAAAACGTATCAGCGAATGCGTGATATGGCAATTCACATGATGCGTAGTATTGGAGATTTTGCGGGGGGTTGTAATGTGCAATTTGCAGTTAGTCCAGATGAAAAAGAGGATATTATTGCTATAGAAATTAACCCTCGTGTTTCTCGATCTTCTGCATTAGCGAGTAAGGCTACGGGATATCCCATTGCTAAAATAGCAGCCAAATTAGCATTAGGCTATCACATGGATGAGTTGAACAATCAAATTACAAAATCGACTTCTGCACTTTTTGAACCCACACTAGATTATGTTATTGTTAAAATACCCCGTTGGAATTTTGATAAATTCGAAGGTAGTGATAGAGAATTAGGCTTGCAGATGAAAGCTGTTGGGGAGGTTATGGGAATCGGGCGTTCTTTTCAGGAAGCATTGCACAAAGCCACACAGTCTTTAGAAATTAAAAGAAATGGTTTAGGGGCTGATGGAAAGAGTTATAAAGATTACGATCAAATTTTGAGCAAACTAAAGCATGCAAGTTGGGATCGTGTTTTTGTAATTTACGATGCCATCGAAATTGGCATTCCTCTATCTAGAATTCATGAAATCACCAAAATTGACATGTGGTTTCTTAGACAATACGAACAATTACATTTTTTGAAAGAAGAAATATCAACATTTAAAATTGAGGGTATTGAAAGAGAACTTCTACTTGAAGCAAAGCAAAAAGGATATGGTGACCGTCAGATTGCACATATGTTAGGCTGTTTCGAGAGTGAAGTATACAAGAAACGTAAAGAATTTAATATAAATAGAGTCTATAAATTAGTAGATACTTGTGCTGCTGAATTTGAAGCCAAGACGCCGTATTATTATTCCACTTTTGAAAGTGAAGTTATTTCTAAAGAAGGGTTGAGTTACACACACAACGAAAGTGTGGTGACAGATAAGAAAAAAATTATCGTCTTGGGTTCTGGTCCCAATAGAATTGGACAGGGTATTGAGTTTGACTATTGTTGTGTGCACGGGGTTTTAGCCGCTGCCGAATGTGGTTATGAGACTATCATGATTAATTGTAACCCCGAGACTGTTTCTACAGATTTTGACACGGCGGATAAGTTGTATTTTGAACCCGTCTTTTGGGAGCATATATACGATATTATTCAGCATGAAAAACCGGAAGGTGTAATCGTTCAATTGGGAGGACAGACCGCCCTGAAGTTGGCAGAAAAGTTAGATCGATATGGGATTAAAATAATAGGAACGAGTTTCAAATCTCTTGATTTAGCAGAAGACCGAGGAAGTTTTTCAACTCTTCTTATGGATAACGATATTCCTTTTCCAGAATTTGGAGTGGCTCAAACTGCAGAGCAAGCGATTGAATTGGCAGACAAATTAGATTTTCCAATTTTAGTCCGTCCTTCATACGTACTAGGAGGACAAGGGATGAAAATTGTGATCAATAAAAAGGAATTGGAAGCGCACGTAGTTGATTTACTTCAAAAAATTCCAAATAATAAATTGCTTTTAGACCATTATTTAGATGGTGCAATTGAGTGTGAGGCCGATGCAATATGCGATGGAGAAAACGTATATATTATCGGAATCATGGAGCATATTGAGCCATGTGGAATTCACTCTGGAGATTCTAACGCAACACTTCCCGTGTTTAATATCGGTGAATTTGTTTTACAACAAATAAAAGACCACACCAAGAAGATTGCTTTGGCGCTAAATACAGTGGGCTTAATTAATATTCAATATGCTGTAAAAGACGAAAAAGTATACGTAATTGAAGCCAATCCGCGTGCTTCAAGAACAGTTCCCTTCATAGCAAAAGCGTATAATGAACCTTATGTTAATTACGCCACTAAAGTAATGTTGGGAGAGAAGAAGGTGACGGAATTTGATTTCAATCCACAATTGAAAGGATTTGCAATTAAACAACCCGTGTTTTCTTTTAATAAGTTTCCGAATGTTAACAAGCAACTAGGTCCAGAAATGAAGAGTACTGGAGAAAGTATTCTCTTTATTGATAATCTTAAAGATGATGAATTTTATGATCTTTATGCAAGAAGAAAAATGTATTTGACGAAATAATTAAAATTGTCTAGCTTTACAAAAAACAAACGATGGAATTGAAGAAGTTTGAAATGAGAGCTGTTTTTGGTCTTGTGGTGATCGCACTTTTAACCAGATTGTTACCACACCCTCCTAATTTCGCACCAATTACGAGTATTGCACTTTTTACTGGAGTTCATTTTTTGAATAAGCGTTTGGCGATATTCATCCCTCTGTTGTGTATGTTTTTAACGGATCTTTACATCGGTATACATTCTTTAATGCCGATAATCTACCTATCCTTTGTTATGATTTCAATCTTGGGGATGAAAGCAAAATCCATTTCTTTGGGAGTAGTGCTTAGTGCCTCTACTTTGTTCTTTATTGTAAGTAATTTAGGGGTTTGGTATTTTTATTACCCGCATAGTTGGGCAGGATTAAGCAGCTGTTTTATTCTTGCAATTCCCTTTTTTGTTTATTCTTTGATGGGAGATCTTTTCTATACTTCCATACTTCAGTTTTCTTTTAATAAACTCAAGCAGTTTTCTTTTTCTTTTGGGAAATAGTCTTTATTTTTGTAATGAAGGTTCTTTAAAAAGATCAAAAGAGAATTTGGTTTAAATCCAAAGCTGTACCCGCAACTGTAAGCTCAGTTCATAACGAACACTTCAATCTGTTCTTTACCACTGTCATAATATGATGGGAAGGTTGATTGAAGATGCAAGTCAGGAGACCTGCCTTCGTTTTTTAATCGGTTTTAGGCCTCGGGAATAAGGTTAGTGAAACGCATGTTTTAATAAATGAATCATTTTTCGAAATTTCTTGTGGGTCTCACATTGTTGAGCACTCTTGTCCATGCTCAGCAAAAAAAATCTTTAGACTCACTTTCACCTCCAGTAAAACAATTAGAAGAGGTAGTAGTAAGTGATTCCCGATTTCCATTAAAGCGATCTCAATCGGGAAAACCTATCATTAAGATTGACTCAAAAACTATTGCAAACTTCCAAGGCTTAGGACTCAGTGCATTACTCAAAGGTTATGCAGGTGTTGAAATTATAGGAAGTCAGACTTATGCGGGTCAAAATAAAACGGTTTCCCTCAGGGGCGGTAGAAATCGTCAAGTATTAATTTTAATTGATGGAGTGCGAGTTTCTGACCCTTCTCGAATCGACAATGACTTTGATTTAAATTTCCTCAGCCTCGATCAATTTGAGTCCATTGAAATTTTGAAGGGTGCAGCAAGTTCACTTTATGGAAGTTCAGCAGCTACAGGAGTCGTTTCTATACAGACTAAAAAAGCAGCTCCAGGTTTTAATCTTAACCTACAAAGTAGTTTAGGTTCAGATAGTGATCAAGACTCCAAACGGGGTTTTAATCTCTTTAAGAATGCAATTCAACTCAGTCAGGGAGGAGAAAATGTCAAAGCCAAGGCTTATTTTTCAAATCATTACACTAATGGAATGAGTGCTGTCGTGGGTCCTGAAGTTGATCCTTTTTCTAACACTAATTTTGGTGCCTCTTTTAATTTTAAGAGTCAAAGTAAATTCAATTTTAATGCTGGTTTTGATCGTTCACATATTGATTCAGATTACGACAATAATTTTCCCATTGAGGATGCAGACTTTCAATTAATTACCACCA
>JAURBX010000127.1 GCA_030828745.1 Flavobacteriaceae bacterium
GTTTGGTGAAACGAAAGCCTGAAGTACGTTTTTCAAATTTCATAGACTCCAAAATTAAGCAATATTATAGCAAAAAGGCAAGCTAAAGTGCTTTAATGAGTGCTGGAAATTTTGAGCATGTGAGTTTATTTCTTTTGTAAGTTTTGGATGTACTCGCTTATTAGCGCTATTCCTTCTTCATGAACTAAAGACCTCCCCAATTCGGGCATTTGAATGGAGGGATCTTTACTTTTCATTCTGTAGAACAGTATGGAATGTTCAGGATTTCCGGGTACAATATCGTAAACAAGATCTCCCGAACCCTTTCCGGCAGCGACAGGAGGTTTGTAAATTCCTCGACTTCTTGTGTTGATTTCTGTATAATTAAGATGTAAACCGGAATTTTTGGCACTCCCTTTTGGACTGTGACAATACGCACAGTTAGCATCCAAGTAGGCTTTTGCTCTTTCCTCAACACTTCCTGTCAATGGATTATTCCAAACAGGAAGTTTTGACCAGTTATGTTTTTTAGGGAGATTTTTTATCAGTTTGGCTTCTTGAAAAAAAGCGAGTTGGTTTTTGTCAACAGACAACAAAGGATTCTTTCGGTTTAATTGAGCGATGCTAAGACCAATTGGAGTGATGTCGGAATCAGAAATATGACAATTTTTACACTGATTTAAGTTAGGAACACTGTAATTTACTTTTTGAGTATGGGTTTCATTTTTAATCCATTCTACTTCTATATCGGCTCCAATATAATTGAGGGAGGCGTCAGATTGCTCTTCATTCCAAATGTAATTTAAGGGTTTCCATCCCTCTTTTTCTTTAATCAATAAACGTGTTTCTATGATTCTCTCTTGGCCATCAGAAGCTGGGTAATAGAAGTTTTTAATCAATACACTTCCTTTTTCAAACAGCAAGTTGCTTGCTGTTGGGTTGTACTCCATTTGAGTCTCTTCGGGTAAAAAAACAAATCTTTTTTTGGAAGCATAATCGCTAAATAAAGGCGTATTTACGTCATAAGAATAAACACGAGGATTGGGAATTAAATCGGACAGAGGAGCTTTGAAAAATCCATAATCAGATAGCTTTTGTTTTTCATTCGCCTTTTCCGTGAGTAAGGGTTTACTTGGAACAACCCTTTTCGCAGTTGGTGCTTTTATAACTTCGGGAGTATCTGAACAGGCTCCTAAAAGCAAAAGAAGTATGTAAAGAACGTTTATTGAGATCTTCATCATGGATAAAACTACAAAATCATTTTACAATGGAATGGGGTCTGATCATTGGAGAAATTTTCAAAATCATTTGCAGCATCCATCATCACAAAATTGATCTCACCGTTATTGTCAAGGCAAATTTTATATTCTGGACTTTGCAGAGGGATATTTTCAGGTAAAATTCCATCATATACAATATCGGGTATGGTCATCTTATTTTTCAGAAACATTAAAATTCCATAATCGTTAGAAAGCGTTGGGAAGCTAAATTTATTTTCAAATGCGTTTTCGTGGATCAATATGTCTTTGGGATAGGCGTTGTATGTTACATCTTGAGTGTAGTCGGAATCAATACCTCTTATACCCCTGCTTTCAGCCTCTTGGTCTAAGGTGGTGTTTTCTGGATCATCATCTGCAGCAAAGAGCTCATAGCTGACCACGGATAAATTTACCGTTTTGTGATCACGAATGGTGTTCTTTGAGAAATCTACATTTTTAGTAGCCATAATAACGACTCCTGTACCCTTGGGAACGGAACTTACGATAGAACCTTTAACACCGAAGTTGGGAACATTGTTGTTGTATATTGTGTTGTCATAAGCACGAATATTTTCTCCATAAACAGTGAGTTGAGGTAAATTAAAAATGAGTAATCCTGTCGTGTTTTCATAGGCTTCATTTCCATAGATTTCAACATTTGAACTATTTTCACTTTCAATGCCTGCCACGTTATAATAGGCTTTATTATTTCGAATAATTACATTTTTTGATTGTCCCACATAAATTCCAGCATCAGAAGCTCCTATGGCTTCACATTCTTCAATTAATAAGTTGGAACACAGGACAGGATAAAGCGCATAGGCGCCATTTTTGGTAGAAACTTTTCCAGTCCAAGCGGAACGTACTCTTCTTAAAACGATGGAGTCAGAATCGCTAATTTTTAAATTATCACCCGCAGCATCTTCTATGGCAAGGTCTTCAATCATTAAATTTTTACATTGAGTCACTTTTATGCCTTCTGCTCCTTTAGCTTGTCCTTTGAAGGAGAGAATGGTTTTATCCATTCCCATTCCCCTGATGGTTAGGTGTTTTTTGTCGTCTAAACTCAAGGCTTGAGAAAATAAAAAGTGACCTTCGGGAAGTTGGATAACGCTGCTGTCTTTTGCCAGAATGAAAGATTCTAAAATTTCAGCCTCCATGTTAATATAATCTCGCTCAGGATTGTATTCTGGTGTGGGCTCTGGAAAAAGCCACAAAACAAAGATTAGGATTAGAACACCCATCACTAAATAAAGAAATTTTTTCATGTGATTTTTGATATTAATGAACTCAAGGTAATTGTTTTTATTAGAATTCAACAACGATTCGAGCTGTTATTGTTCTTCCAATTTTCGGAAAACCAGGTAGCGCTCTAAATTCATTATTGAACAGGTTTGTTGCTGAAAGTTCAAATTTTGATCCCTCAGAGACTTGATACCCTAGCGTTGCATCAAAGAGTGATTTTGCATCAATTTTTCCTCGATAATTTGCATTGTTTGATGTATATGCCTGATCGTACTGATAATTTAATGAACCACTGAGTTTGGTTTGGGGTAAGTATTGCATTCCCAATCGTATTTCATTTTGAGGAAAATTTAAATCTCCTGCTTGCCCTTTAGGAAGGTTAAAATAGGAATAGTTTGCATTGGCAATCCAAGATTCAGTCAAAGCAAATTTTGTATTAATTTCAGCTCCCCAGTCTTTGGTTATACGATCAGGATCTCGGGTTAAATATCCAAAGATTAACTTTGCTGCTTCCCCACTAGGGCTCTCTTCAATGGGAAGTACTCCATGAAAAGGTAATCCAGCTTCACTGAGAGAACTAAGAAATATTTGTCCAGCTTGTTGGTAGGCTCCATCGAGTTGTTGTCCGATAAGTGCCGCCGTTGCTCCAGCTGTTGCTGCGTCAAAACCTAAACTTTGTAATCCCTGGTTTAGCTGCGGTAAGGCTTTGTCCAGAACACCTTGAGCTAGTTCTGGAGCGAGACTTGAAATAGAAATATTAGGAGTGATTTGCTGAAAACCAGCCCCTGCGGTTTGTCTCAAATGAAAGATGTTGAATCCAAAAGCAAATCGGTTTCCAATAGACCCTTTGTATCCAAATTCATAAGAAGTAAGGGTTGAGATTAAATTCCCTTTTCCTCCTTGAGCAGTTAAAGGTTGACCTTCTGAATCTTGACTCACTACCGGAGCAAATCCACTAGGCACTGAGTTTTGGATGATCCCTTCAACTAAAGGGAGGAGCGGAGCCAAGGAAGCGTATCTAGGATCTTGTGCTAAATCTTGTAAGCCGTTAAGAACCTCTCCAGTTACCGCTTGGAATGCTGCTGCAAGAGGAAATCCTGCCGCATAAGGGGTGTTGGGGACACCCGGTATTAACCAATCGATTTGTTGGTTTGAGGCAAAAGTGTACGGGTTTTTTGTTCCCAAAACCCACACATCTAAAATGCCAGGTTCCGTTTGGATGGGTAAGTCAAAATAGATGTCTGAGGCTGGAATTGGATTTGCAGCTTTGTTATACGTCAAACGAAAATTATGTTCAGGGGTAAGTTTGTAAACAAATGCAGCTCTGGGAGAAAACGTTTTTTCAGTAGTGAAATTATAACCATCGTAACGACCCGCTAAAAATAAATCAAGTTTGGGATCTAGCTTGAATTTCCCCTGTGCGTAACCTCCAAAAATATTGTAATCATCATCATTTTCGTGACGTCCATATACATGGTTTTGAGTTTCTGCGGTTGCATTTCTATAATCAACACCTACGGTCCATTCGGAATTTAAAAAGGATTTAAAATCAAAATTATATTGTAGTTGGGCTTCGTAATGCCCTCTTTTTAATGGAACGATAATTCCTGTTCTGTTTAAATAGGTCGGGTTTTTATCATTTCCACCATCATTTTTGATGTAGTAAGTTTGAGCAAACCATCCTTTATAATTAATGCGGGTTTGAGCCCAAAATTCATTTCCGTGTACTTGCCCCTCTCCAAGATCATTGTAAAAAATGGCATTTCCGCCATTCCATCCACCCGCAGTAACTATTTCCATGCCGCTTTTGGGTCTAAAATAAAGAGATGCATTTGCTGCACTGGCCCAGTAATCTTCTTTTTGAGTTTGCGGAACATCAAATAATTTTATACCTGTAGCATCGGTATCGACATTGCCATCACTATTGATTTGCGAACGATTTATGGATGTTTTAAAAGTGTCCAGTATTTTTTTATCTTCGGGATCATCGGGATTGAGCGTGAAATCTTTTCCACTTCCATATCTGAAATTTACTTTATAACCAAACGTTTCTTTTTTGTTATGGCCTGCATGACGCATGGCAACTTTAAAAGTATTGCGTTCACCGTAAACTAATTCCGTTGTTGTTCCGGCGTATTTAAACGGATCTTTTGAGATGAAGTGAATTACACCGGTAGTTACATCGGGGCCATATAATGCGGACCCCGGACCCAATACAACCTCGATTCGTTCCAAATCTATCGTGTTTAAAGGGGAGTTTTGAGAGTCAAAATATTCCAAACCGGGAGAAATTAAAGAGCGATAATCTAAAAGCGGAAAAACATTCGTTGAGAAAACACTACTTCCCCCTCTCAATGCGATATTAATCCTTTGACCTGTTTGTTGTTGTAAATCCACTCCAGGGGTATTGATTAAGGCGCGTAAAGGAGAAATGCTTCCTCCAGATTGTGATAATTGTCTAGCAGAAATCACAGATACCGCAGCAGGAGCTTCCTGAAGTTTTTCCGCTTTTCTTGATGCTGAGACTATAATTTCGTCAAATTCATTTCCTGGATTCAAGTTGATTTCAATTGCATTTAAATTATACACAGGATACACTAGGGTCTCATACCCAATAAAGGAAATATCAATATTTAATGGAAGGGACTGTGAAGTTTGTATGCTGAAATCTCCATATTGATCTGTAGTGGTTCCTTCAGCAGTTCCTTGAATAAGGACATTGGCACCAAACAAGGGATTTCCGACAGGGTCTTTTACATTCCCTGTGATTGTATTTTGAGAAAATAAAACATGAGGTAAAGCCATGAGGGCTAAAGAAAATGTAAATAGGATTATATTTTTCATAAGATTGATAAGATTTGAGATTTAAAATGTACAA